>CAUJDI010000051.1 GCA_963169565.1 Bacillota bacterium
ATCCTTTGCGAGACCAGCAAGGAAAAGAACCCCCTCCTGCACGTCATCGGCCTGCAGCTGGGTATCCTGATCAATTTCCTTGACCTGAAGCAGAAGGAAAAGATCGTCCTCAGTGAGCTGGAGCGGATCAGGGAGCGGATCGAGATCCTCAACTTCCTCTCCGAGTATGATGAGATGACCAGCATCTTCAACCGGCGCGGCTTCATCGAGCGGGCCATCCACATGAACCGCGAAAACGCGGGGAAAACGGCATTCTGTGCCTTCATGGACCTGGACAACCTCAAGCAGATCAATGATACGTTCGGCCATGCCAAGGGAGATGAGGCGCTTGTCGCTGTCAGTGAGATCCTGAAAAAATCCGTGCGGAGCAAAGACCTCATCGCGCGTCTGGGCGGGGATGAGTTCATCGGCCTGTTTGTATTGGAAAACCCTGATTTCCGCCGTATTTTTGTAGAAAGGCTGAAAGATGCCTTTGCTGAGTACAACCGGACATCCGGGCATCCGTTCAACGTTGAGATCTCCATCGGGATCGCTGAGTTTACCTGCAGGCAGGGAATGGAGATCAGCACGTTCATCAACGAAGCAGACCGCGATCTGTATAAACAGAAAAAGAATAAACGAAAGAGCGCTCGGAAAGAATAAAATGCGGCGGACGAATCAAAAACCTCTCCGTGACCAAGCCGGCCGGAGAGGTTTTATGCGTTGTCAGCTTCTGATCAGGCGGCCCTGTTAGAACTTGCCGCCCCTTCCGCCATAGGAGGTGCCGCCCCGGCTGCCTGTGGAGAACCCGCCTCCGCCACCGCCGCTGCTGGACTGGATTTTGGTCCGGGTGACAGTCTGGTAGAGATAGATGTCATCCGACTGCGTGATGTTCAGGGAATCCCGGAGCACGTAGGCCTCCGCGCCCTGCTTGAACCTGGCGATCTTCAGTTTGCTTTTCAGGTACAGGGCGTAGATGAGCCCCACGACCAGGCCCCCGATCAAGATGAACGGCGCCAGCTCGACCGTTCGCTCAAGGGGCGTCGGCGGGATCAGCAGCCTCCTGACATAGCGGACGTAATCCCGCATCGCGCCGTAATAGTCCCCGTCGGACAGCTTTCCCTGGACCACTCCGGCCAGATCATTGGCTTCGCGGTAGGTCAGCAGCTGGATGCCCCGTCCCCTTGCGGCCTCGTAGTAATCGCGGGTGTCAAACAGGATGGAGAACATCGACCCGTCAGGATACCGTTCGGCATCCCTGAAGGCGTGGTAATAGTCAAAGGAGTAGTCCTTCGGCCCCTTTCTCTGGGAATCATTGGTGGTGTGCAGGATGATGTCAAAGCCCGTCAGGCCGAACACCTCTTCCGCCTGAAGATTGAGCGCCGCTTCCTCCTGCGCGCTCAGGACGCCCGCAAGGTCGCTGACGTGCTGCAGCGTCTCGGCCCCCGCTGAGAAGATACAGACCAGCAGGGCGGCGGCCAAAAGAACAAGTGTACGTTTCATCAGATCACCCCCGTCTGGCTGAGCAGGAAGACGGCGGCCAGGCCGGCGGCGGCCACGCACAGCCCCAGGCTGAGCATCCGCCCGAAGAACTTTGCGCGGCTCCAGGGGATGTCGCAGGTCAATTCACCGGTCTGCCCGTTGATGGCAAAGGTGTACAGCTTGTCCTCTTTCTTCGTCGTGATCAGCCATATCGGGTAGAGGACCGGCTGCGCGGTGCCGTCGATGATGCGGATGCTGCTGCTTTGCGGGACAACGCTCGCGTAACCGGAAACGGTGTTCCGGAACACCTTGTCCGTCGTGTTCCTGACCCGCTGGTTGGCCCGCTCCTGGCATTCCTCATTCCCGATGTCCGCCCGGTTAGCCTGGGCTCCCGACAGCGTCTGCGGGATGAAGGGGATCGATTCAGCGGTCCGGAATGGCTCGATGGATTCTGTGATCCTGTTGTCCAGCCGCTCGCTCGCGTCGACCGGCAGGCCGCTGAACGCCAGCGTGCCCGCGCGGCGGATGAGGAAGTGACGGGTCGTGCGGACCATGTACTGGCCGCTGCGATGGGAGGTGACCTGCGTGCCCTGGTAGGTCATCCGGGCGTCGGCCGTACAGCCAAAGAGCCAGAACGGGGCGTACAGCTTGCGGATCTCTTCGATTTTCATGGGGCCCTGCAGAAACAGGTTGGGGATCAGCTTGCGCTGCTTGAAATAGTCCCGGAACATCTTCTCCGCCTGGTCCTTCTGGATCAGGAAGGGGATGATGGCCTCGGGCCTTGTTCCCGGCGTGAACTGGGCGGGGATCACCGAGGGGCTTCCGCAGAAGGCGCACTCCGTCGCCACCGTGGTCTCCTCAGTGAACAGCTGCGCGCCGCAGGAGGAGCAGGAGTAGGTCCTGGTCTTTTCGAGCTCATTCTCGGAAAAGGCCCCCGATTCCATCTGCCACCGCATATCCTCGTGCCCGGCGTCCTCCCGGGCGATCTCGCTGACTGTGCGGATGGTTTCCGGGTCAAAGGTATTGCCGCATGAACCGCAGGTCATCTCCTGCTGCCTGCCGTCATAGGTCAGCGGCGCGCCGCAGGAAGGGCATTTGTAGCTCAGCGTGCTCATCTTCGCGTTCACTTCCTTTCCCTGTTGGCTTGCCCGGCTCCCGGCCGGCAGCCCTGTATGATGATTGGAAATGATGAAAACCTAAAAGTATCATACAAACACACGCGTGCTTTGTAAAGCATTTTACCCGGAAGGAAGGGATGACGGCGGCCGGAGGCTTTTGATTGCCCGGCAGAACACAATCAGCACATCCGGGGCGACAGGACCGTATCTGCGGAAGATACGGCGTGCTTGCACAGGAACGGATCCGTGTGGTATACTTCAAAAGTCAAAGATGGTCAACATCTGGACGGACGGGAGGTGACGCGCCTTGCGGCTCAGCGACATGATCGAGGAGTTCATCAAGGACCTTTGGGAAAAGGACCGGGATGAGGTGGAGCTGAAGCGCAATGAACTGGCGGAGTATTTCCGCTGCGCTCCTTCCCAGATCAACTACGTGCTCTCCACGCGCTTCACCCTGGACCACGGCTATGCCATCGAAAGCCAGCGCGGGGGAGGCGGATACATCCGCATCGTCCGGCTTGCGCATGACGACAGCGAGAAACTCGCCTATCTGCTCAACCAGCGCGTCGGGTCATCCATCAGCGCCAGGGACGCGAGGATCCTCTGTTTGCAGCTGGCTGAGCAGGGTACGATAACACACGGGGAGAGTGAGCTGATGCTCAGCGCGCTGTCGCCCCAGGCCCTTTCTCTACCGGTTTCCGAAACACTCAAGGACGAGATCCGCGCCAGGATTCTGCGGAGCATGCTGCTGAGCATCACCCAGCGGGGATGAGGAAGGCAAGGAGGACGTATGATCTGTGAAGTTTGCCGCAAGCGCAATGCGGATATCGTATTCAAGACCGTGACGGCCGGTCAGGTCGCCACCAGGGCGATGTGCATGGACTGCGCGCAGAACATGCAGCAGGAAATGATGAAGGTCTTCCTCTCCCTCGGTTTCAGGCCCGAGCAGGTTCCGGATACCGGCATCAAGGAAGCGCCCAAGGCTGAAATGCCGCGTTTCATCTGCACCCAGTGCGGACGCCCCTACTCGCGTCTTGATGAAAACACCATGGCTGGCTGCGCGTCCTGCTATCAGGCGATGGAGGAGGAGCTGGCTGATCACTTCAGCCTGGATCCAATGCATGGGGATGCCGGGACGGCCGGCGCAGACAGCTCGGAGAAGGGAATCGACGTGAACGAATTGAAGTACCGCCTGCTTGAGGCTGTCATTCGGGAAGACTTTGAAGAAGCTGCGCTGCTCCGGGATCAGATCCAGTCCGCCGTCTCCGGCAGGGGGGAAAAGAGCTGATCATGCCGCAGACCTGCCTCCTCGCCGAGGCGTCCCTGAGAAGGAATTACGGGGACCTCAGCTTCTGCCCCCAGGACAATGCCGAAGACTTGGAAAAGAGCAAGCGGCGCAGCCTGTACCGGCTTCAGCAGGTGCGCGCGGGATTTGGGGTCCTGGAAGGCGGAAAGGGAGAGCGCGATAAAACCGTCTTCCTTCAGGAAGCCATGCTGCCCCCGGCTTTCGGAAGCCTGACCTCCGCGGCGTTCGCGGTCAACGCGCAGGAGAAGCTCTTCGCCGCCATCAACGTCGAGGAGCACCTGTTGCTGAAAGCGTGCGGGAACCCGGAAGAGGATCTTGATCTGGTCAGCCGCGTGCGCGCGCTTGAGCAGGACTTGGCGGACGATCACCACCCATTCGCCGTGAGCGCCCGGTTTGACTACCTGTCCTACAGGCCCGTCCTTGCCGGCAGCGGCCTGCACCTGACGCTGGTCCTCCACCTGCCGATGCTCAGCTTTCTTCGGCAGATCCCGAAACTTTCCGACGCGCTGCTCAGGGAGGACCGATGCGTATTGAAGCCGCTGACCGCCCCTGAGGCCCGCAACCCGGGCAGGATCTTCCTGCTGAGCAACGCGTCCAGCCATGGGCTGGGGGATGAGGAGATCGTTTCCATGGTCCGCCGGTGCGGCGGGAAACTGGATGAGAAGGAAACCGTCCTTCGCGGCAAGGCGCTTGACGGGTCAAGGGAATCGGGCATGTCAGACCAGGTGTGGCGATCCTACGGGATCCTCAAGCATGCCAGACGCCTGAGCGTTCACGATTTTTTGAACCATTGGAGCAATTTGCGGCTGGGGGCCGCGGCGGGCGTGCTGCCGCTGTCCCTCAAGCAGGCGGACGACCTGCTGGACTGCGCGCCGGACAGCGCTTTTTCCAGGGACGGCCTGGAAACCAGGACCATACCGTACCGCCGGGCAGACAGGGTCCGCCAGGCGATCTCAGGAGGATAAAATGCCCATTTTCGGCAAATTCGATCCCAAAGCCAGGCAGGTGCTTGACTACGCGCAGCAGAGTGCCATCAACTTCAGGCATCGTTTCTGGGGCACTGAGCATTTGCTCATCGGCCTGCTGGCCCGCGCGGCGGACAACCTTCCCGGTCTGCCGGATTCGGTCAATCTGGAATCGGTCCAGGACGCAGTCCGCCAGCTGTCCGCGCCCGGCCAGTTCCCCCCCAAGGTGCTGGAACTGACGCCCAGGATGAAGAACGTGCTGGACGAGGCGCTTTCCCGTGCCCAGAAGAAACAGGGGGCGCCGGTGAAACCCATCCTGCTATGGAGCTGTCTGCTGGAGGAAAAGGACTCCGTGGCTGTCCGCATCCTGACCGTCTTCGGCGGCGACATCGAGGCGCTCAAGGAGGCGGCGGCGGAAGCGGCCTCCCAGAGCGGCGAGGAACCCGACGAACACAAAACCACGCTGGAGAAGCACAGCCGCGACCTGACCGCCATGGCCAGGCAGGGCAAGCTGGACCCCGTCATCGGGCGCGACAAGGAGATCGAGCGGATGACTCAGATCCTCTCCCGCCGCACCAAGAACAACCCGGTGCTCATCGGAGCGCCCGGGGTGGGCAAGAGCGCGGTCGCGGAGGGCCTTGCCCAGCGCATCGCAAACAACGACGTGCCCGACACGCTGGCCGGTAAACGCCTGCTGTCCCTGGACGTTGGAAGCCTCATTGCCGGCACGAAATACCGGGGCGAGTTTGAGGAGCGGATGAAGGACCTCGTCAATGAGATCCAGGACGATCCCTCCGTCATCCTGTTCATCGACGAATTGCAGAACATCATCGGCGCTGGAAAGGCCGAGGGTTCCATCGACGCTGCGGGCATCCTCAAGCCCGCGCTCGCACGCGGGGAGATGCAGTGCATCGGGGCCACGACCCTGGATGATTACCGCAAGCACATCGAAAAGGACGCCGCCCTGTCCCGGCGGTTCCAGCCGGTGATGGTGGATGAACCGGACAACGAGAGATCGCTGGAGATCCTCAAGGGGCTTCGGCCGAACTATGAGGCGCATCACCACGTCAGGCTGACGGACGAGGCGCTGACCTCCGCCGTGGATCTTTCCGCGCGCTACATCTCCGACCGTTTCCTGCCGGACAAGGCGGTGGACGTGATGGATGAGGCCGCCTCCCGGGTGAGGCTGAAGACAGCTTCCGTTCCCGCGGGCATCCGTGAAAAGGAACAGAAACTTGAAACCATCATCACGGACAAGCGCGCGGCCATTTCCCAGCAGGACTACGAGAAGGCCGCCGACCTGCGCGACAGGGAGAGAAAGATGCGGGAGGAGGTCACCGCCCTGCGCAAACGCTGGGAAGAGCAGCACAGCCGCAATCAGCCGGAAGTGACCTCGGACGACATCGCCGACGTTGTGGCAGGCTGGACCGGCATCCCGGTGCAGCGCATGACGATGGTGGAGAGCGCACGGCTGATGAAGCTGGAGGAAACGCTCCATCAGCGCGTCATTGGCCAGGAAGAGGCCGTGACGGCGGTCAGCCGGGCCATCAGGCGGGCGCGCGCCGGGCTCCAGGACCCCAAGCGCCCCATCGGCTCCTTCATCTTCCTGGGCCCGACGGGCGTTGGGAAGACGGAGCTGTGCCGCGCCCTGGGCGAGGCGATGTTCGGCGACGAGGACGCGGTCATCCGCCTGGACATGAGCGAATACATGGAAAAGCATACCGTGTCCAGGATGGTCGGCTCGCCCCCCGGCTACGTCGGGTTTGAGGAGGGCGGACAGCTGACCGAGATGGTCCGCCGCAAGCCCTACTCCGTCGTCCTCTTTGACGAGATCGAGAAGGCGCACCCGGACGTGTTCCACATGCTCCTCCAGATCCTGGAGGACGGCAGGCTCACGGACAACATGGGCCGGGTGACCAGCTTCAAGAACTGCATCATCGTGATGACCTCCAATGCCGGCGCGCAGCAGCTCGTCACGGGCCGCCCGCTTGGTTTCGGCGGTCCGGCGCAGGCCGGCGGGATGGGCTATGATGAGATGAAGAACAGGGTCCTTGATGAGATCAAGCGTGTCTTCAGGCCGGAATTCCTTAACCGCGTGGATGAGATCATGGTGTTCCATCCGCTTTCCGACGGGCAGATCGCCCGGATCGCCCTGCTGATGCTGGACGTCATCGTCAGGAGGATGCGTGAAAAGGGGATCGAACTGGACTTCCAGCCCGAAGCCGTCAGCCTGCTGGCCAGGGCCGGGTTTGACCCGCAGTATGGCGCGAGGCCGCTGCGCCGTGCCATCCAGCGCATGGTCGAGGACGCGCTGAGCGAACAGATCGTATCCGGCGCCCTCAAGGAAGGCGACAGGGTCGCGGTCGGCGTGAAGGACGGGAAGCTGTCCTTCGGCACCCTGAAGGCTGAAAACGACACCGCGGAGAACCCAAAGGTGATCCAGCAGGTCACCTGAGAAAAGGCATTGATTCGACAAAGCGCCGGGGCATACCCGGCGCTTTTGCTGCAAAAAACCATGTAGAGGGGAGTATCAGAGGGCAAAGCCCCACGGCTGAGATCGTTTCCCCGGTCATGCCGGGCAGTGAGGTTTGCGCAGCGATCCATTCCCAGCAATTGTCCGGCAGGGAGCGCAGTAACCAGGCGAAAACGCCCGTTGTTCCCAAACGGCAAAGCGTCCGCGGATACTTTGTCGGTCCTTCGCCTTGACCCGTATATTGGAACCCCCTATAATGGCGCAGACAGGGGGGAGCGCAGATGCAGGAACAAAAAACGTATTACATCACCACGCCCATCTATTATCCCAGCGGGCACATGCATATCGGGCACACCTACACGACCGTCGCCGCGGACGTGGTGAAGCGGTTCAAGCGGCTGACCGGGTACAGGACCTTTTTCCTGACCGGCACGGATGAGCACGGCCAGAAGATCGAGCGCCGCGCGGCGGAGGCGGGCATGTCGCCGAAGGCGTTTGTCGACGGGATCGTCAGGGACACCCAGGACGTCTGGCGGCTGATGGGCATCGAATATGATGACTTTATCCGCACCACCGATCCCCGGCATGAACGCGCTGTGCAGAAGATCTTCAAAAAGCTGTACGACCAGGGGGACATCTACAAGGGGGCCTATGAGGGTCAGTACTGCGCGCAGTGCGAGGCTTTCTGGACCCCGAGCCAGCTGAAGGAAGGGAACCTGTGCCCGGACTGCGGCAGGGGGACCGAGCTGGTGCGCGAGGAGAGCTATTTCTTCCGCATGAGCAGGTACCAGGACTGGCTCATCCGCTATATCGAGGAGCATTCGGACTTCATTCAGCCTGCTTCCCGCGCCAACGAGATGCTGCAGAACTTCCTGCGCCCCGGCCTGCAGGACCTCTCCGTCAGCCGAACTTCCTTCAGGTGGGGCGTGCCGGTCGATTTTGACCCTGAGCACGTGATCTACGTCTGGATCGACGCGCTGAGCAACTACATCACGGCGCTTGGCTACCTGTCGGAGGACGACAGCCTGATGCGGACCTTCTGGCCGGCGGACGTCCATCTGGTCGGCAAGGAGATCGTGCGCTTCCATACCATCTACTGGCCCATCATGCTGCATGCCCTCGGCCTGCCCCTGCCCCGCCAGGTCTTCGCGCACGGCTGGCTGCTGTTCAACAATGACAAAATGTCCAAGTCCAAAGGCAACGTCGTGTATCCCCGCCCGGTGGTCGCGCGCTACGGCGCCGACGCGCTGCGCTACTACCTGATGCGGGAGATGCCCTTCGGCGCTGACGGCAACTATACCAACGAAGCGATGATGAAGCGCATCAATTCCGACCTGGCCAACGACCTGGGCAACCTGTTGAGCCGCACCGTCGCGATGATCGAGAAGTATTTCGGCGGCACGGTGCGCGCGCCGGGAACATATCTGGATGAGGACAGGGCGCTCATCGCGCTGGCGGAGGCGCTGCCTGAAAAGGTCGAGGAGGGGATGGACGCGCTGCAGTTCTCCCAGGCCCTGGGAGAGATCTGGAAGGTGATCGGCGCGTGCAACCGCTACATCGACGAGACGCAGCCCTGGATCCTGGGCCGGACGGAGGAAGGGCGGGAGAGGCTGGCGACGGTGCTGTACGTCCTGACCGAATGCCTGCGCTTTGTCACGGTGTTGATCTCGCCGGTGATGCCGGGGACGCAGCAGAAGATCTTCGCCCAGCTGGGCGTTTCGGATGAAGGGATCAAGACCTGGGAATCCCTCGCGGCCTTCGGAAGGACGCCTGCCGGGCAGCGCGTCTGGAAAGGCGAAGCGGTGTTCCCGCGCATCGACATCAGCGTGGACCTGCCGAAACTTGAGGCGGAGAACGAACTGGAACTGAACGCGGGAAAGGCCGCCCCCGCGCCCTCCGGGGAAGAAAAAAAGGAGCAGGTGAGCGAAAAGGTCATCGGGATCGAGGATTTCCAGAAGATCCGCCTGCGCGTCGCGCGCGTGCTCGGCTGTGAAAAGGTGGAAAAGAGCGACAAGCTGCTCAGGTTCCGCCTGAGCCTGGGGGATGAGGAGCGGACGGTCCTCTCCGGCATCGCGGAGCATTACAGGCCCGAGGCGCTCGTCGGCAGGCAGCTGGTGCTGCTGTCCAACCTGGCTCCCAGGAACATCCGGGGCGTGAAGTCCGAGGGGATGCTCCTGTGCGCCGGCGGGGAGGACGGAAGCGCGCTGCAACTGCTCACGGTGGACGGGGAGACCGCAGATGGGGCGGACATCTCTTGAGCGAACAGGCCTTGCTCTTTGATTCCCACTGCCATCTGGATGACCGGCGGTTTGACGAAGACCGGGACGGACTGATCGCCGGGCTGTCGGGGCGCGGCATCTTCGCGTGCCTGAGCTGCGGCAGCGATGCTGCTTCGTCCAGGGCTTCCCTCGCGTTGGCGCGCCGATGGCCCTTTGTCTGGGCAGCCGCGGGGATCCACCCGCATGAGGCGTCACAGGCGGGGGAAGAGGACTTTGCTGAAATAGGAAAGATGCTAAGGGAGGACAAGGTCCGCGCGCTGGGGGAGGCCGGACTTGATTTCCATTACGATTTTTCCCCGCGGGACACGCAGGAGCGGGTGCTCCTGCGCCAGCTTGACATGGCGTACGAGGCCGGATTCCCCATCGTGCTGCACGTGCGCGAGGCGCACGGAGCGATGCTGGACATCCTGAACCGGCGGGCGGGGAGGCTGCCCGGGGGCGTGCTTCACTGCTTCTCGGGAAGCGCGGAAAGCGCCGCGGAATACCAGCGCCTCGGTTTCCATATCTCCTTCGCGGGGTCCGTGACGTTCAGGAACGCCGGGAAACTGAGGATGGCCGCGCAGGCGGTCCGGGCGGAACGGCTGCTGATCGAGACCGACAGCCCCTATCTGGCTCCGGAGCCTTTCAGGGGCAGAAGGAACGACCCGTCACAGGTCTGCGAGGTCTGCCGCGTCCTGGCGGAGGTGCGCGGGGTGAGTTACGGGGACATCGCGGATCAGACCCTCAGGAATGCCTGCGCCCTGTTTGGCGTCCCCGCCCCGGAGGATTCATTCCGCCTGGCGTGACTGTTTCCGTATTGTGACAAACTTATGTGCATTGTTAAAGAGATAAGAACATTCTGCTTCGTTTTATGCTATACTGATCAAACCACCCCGAAAGGAGGGGCTCTGTGCCGCGCCGCTTGATCCTTGCTTCCTCCTCGCCCAGGCGGAAGGAACTGCTGTCCATGATGGGTCTTTCGTATGTGGTGTTCAGCCCGGACGTGGAGGAGGACGGCGAAGGCCTGCCGGGCGAGGTGGTCATGCTGCATGCGCGTAAAAAGGCGCAGGCGGCCGCCCTTATCTTTCCGGGCGACGTCGTCCTGGCCGCGGATACCGTCGTTTTCGCAGCGGGGCAGGTCCTCGGCAAGCCCAGGGATCCTGGCGACGCTTCCCGGATGCTCAGCCTGCTTTCCGGCAGGGTGCATCAGGTGTATACCGGCGTATGCGTCGTATCGGGGGAGAAGCTGATCGAGGGGACCGCGGTGACGGACGTTCGCTTTTCCAGGATGAGCGAGGAGGAGATCGCTTTTTACTGCGCGAGCGGGGAACCCCTCGGCAAGGCGGGCGCCTACGCGATCCAGGGGCTTGGCGGCATGTTCGTTGAGGAGATCTCCGGCAGCTATTCCAACGTTGTCGGCCTGCCCACAGCCCTGGTCCGCAGCATGCTGCAGGACGCATCGTATCCAATCTTCAGACGGGAATAGAGCATATGGCCATCATCGCGCCCGACATCGGGATTGATTTGGGGACGAGCAACACCCTGGTTTACGTCCGCGGGAAAGGCATACAGATCAATGAGCCGACGCTGCTGATCGTGTCCGGCTCGGAGAAACGCACCATCAAGGCCATCGGGCAGGACGCGCTGTCGCTGGTCGGCAGGACGAGCGCGGGGGACGTTGCCGTGCGGCCGCTGCAGGAGGGGGCCGTCAAGGACTTTGACCTGACGGAAGCGATCCTGAAGTATTTCATCCGCAAGGCCATCGGGGTTTCCCACCTGATCAGGCCACGCGCCTACATCACGGTGCCCAGCCGCATCTCCTCAGTTGAACGCCGCGTGATCCGGGAGGCTGCGGTGAGCGCCGGCGCGCGCAGGAACGCCATCCACCTGATCGACAAGCCCTTCGCCTCCGCCTATGGCTCCGGGCTGCCGGTGTTCGCTCCGGAGGGGAGCATGGTCGTGGACGTGGGCGGCGGCACAACGGAGGTGGCCGTGATCGCCCTGGGCGGCACCGTCCTGTCCCGCTCCATCCCTACCGCCGGCATCAGGATGGACGCCGTGCTGGTCGATTTTATCAAGCACGACCACAACATGCTCATCGGGGACAGGATGGCGGAAGACATCAAGATCGACTGGGGCGCAGCGCTCCCGGTCGCGGAGGAGCGCAAGGTGGTGGTGCGCGGGCGCGACCTGATCACCGGCCTTCCCCAGACCGCGGAGATCTCTTCCAACCGTTTTTATGAGGCGCTTCGCGGCCCCTGCCTGATGATCCTGGAGACCATCCGGGAAGTGCTGGACAAGACCCCGCCGGAGCTGTGCGGGGACATCCTGCGCAAGGGCATCTACCTGATGGGCGGCGGGGCCCAGCTGTATGGTCTGGACCGTTTCCTCGCGTCCGAACTGGGCCTGCCGATCACCCTTGCCCGCGACCCGATGCTGACCGCGGCGGCGGGGGTGGGCAACATGGCGGACAACTCCGAGATCCTGCACAGGCTGACCCGCGCCAACTTCATGCGTGATGAGAACAGATAAGGAGCGAGCGATGGCCGCCGATCGCGGCAAGCGTGATAAGAAACCTGCGCAGTCTTCCGCCGAGCGCCAGCGCGGCTTAAGCCGCCTGCTTGGGAGCGTCGTCGCGCTGCTTCTGCTCGCAGTGATCGGCGTGATGATCCTCTCGCAGTTTTTTGACACGCCCCTTCTCAAAGCGCCCCGGGAAGCGGTCGCGCGGGTCATCACCCCCATCCAGAACGCCTTCGCGGCCGGGACGGACTTCATCGCGGATTACCTGCGCACCCTGAAACGGCGCAGCAACCTGGAATATGAATACAACCTCCTGCGTGAAAAGGTGGACGAGCTGACCGACCAGGCGATGCTGGCCAACGCCCTGCAGCAGCAGCTGCAGGCATACGCGGATCTGGATGACGAGCTGGCACGCAACACCAACCTCAACGGGCTCAAGGCCAACATCATCGGCCGGGATACGTCCAACTACACCTTTACCCTGACGCTGGATGCCGGGAAAAAGCACGGAGTCGAGGACAACATGGCCGTGGTCGTCCCTGGGGCCCTCGTCGGCATCACTTATGATACGATGCAGGACAGCACGAAGGTCAAGGCCATCGTTGACACCAGCTGCTCCGTCGCCGCCGTCATCCAGTCCAACCGCGACCCGGGAACGGTGTCCGGGACCCTTGCCATCGACGGGGAAAAGAACTGCCGGATGTACTATCTTTCCTATACCACCCTCCCCAGGCCGGGAGACCTGGTGGTCACCAGCGGTATGGGGCTCCAATTGCCAAAGGGCATCCCCATCGGGAAGGTGCGCGAAAGCACCAGGGGGATGGAGGACTCCAAGCAGTATATCGTGCTGGAGCCCATCGCGGATTTCGACCACATCGAATACGTCATCGTCTATCGCTACCGCCCCAACTATACCCAGCAGCGCCAGGC
>CAUJDI010000052.1 GCA_963169565.1 Bacillota bacterium
ACTATACGGCGACCAGGGCAAGGTATGACGAACTGAACGCGCAGAAAGAGGACGCCGAGAAGGCACGGGAGGACCTGGGCGCGCTGATCAGGCGCCTGCAGGGGCAGATGGAACGGCAGTTTGCCCGCGAACTGGAGAAGCTCAACGGCTTCTTTTCAGAGACCTTCCGCCGTCTGTTTGCAGGCGGGCAGGCCAGCCTGAGCCTCAGCGACCCGTCCAGGCCTTTGGACTGCGACATCCTGATCAGGGCGCAGCCGCCAGGAAAGAAACTGCAGCTGCTCTCCCTGCTCTCCGGCGGCGAGCGCGCGCTCACCGCGATCGCCATCCTGTTCGCGATGCTCAGGCTCAAGCCGACGCCCTTCTGCATCCTGGATGAGATCGAGGCGGCGCTGGATGACGCGAACATCCAATCCTTCGCGGAGTTCCTCTCGGAGTTCGCGCAGGGGACGCAGTTCATCGTCATCACGCACCGAAAGGGCACAATGGAGCGCTGCGACATCCTCTACGGCGTCGCGATGCGGGAGAAGGGCGTGAGCGACATGATCTCGGTCAATCTGAAGGAATACTCGGCATAAAGGAGGACGGCATGGCCGGTTTTTTCGCGAGGCTGAAACAGGGCCTCAGCAAGACCCGGGGGCAGATGAGCCAGCGCATCGACGAGTTGGCCGAGAATACCCGCTTGGTTGACGATGACTTTTTTGAGGAACTGACGGACATCCTGCTGCTCGCCGACACCGGGGCCGAAACGACGGATCAGATCATCAGCCAGCTGCGCGAACGCGCGAAACGGGAGAAGATCAGGGACGCGAAGGCGGTCAAGGAAATGCTCAAGGCTGTCATGATCGAGGAAATGAACATCCCGCGCCCGCCGCTGAGGTGGCCGATGGTGATGCTGGTCGTGGGCGTGAACGGGGTCGGGAAAACCACCACGGTCGGCAAGCTGGCCCTGCGGTTCAGGGAGGTCGGGCGCAGCGTGGTCCTGGCCGCGGCGGACACCTTCCGCGCCGCCGCCGATGAGCAGCTGCAGGTGTGGGCGCAGCGGGCCGACGTGCTCCTGGTCCATCAGCAGCAGGGCGCGGACCCGGCCGCGGTGGTCTATGACGCCATCCAGTCAGCCAAGGCAAAGGGCACGGACCTGCTGATCGTGGACACCGCCGGCCGGCTGCACAACAAGAAGAACCTGATGGACGAGCTGGGCAAGATCAGGCGGATCATCGCCAGGGAGTTCCCCGAGGCCGAGGTGCGCTCGATGCTGGTGCTGGACGCAACCACCGGGCAGAACGGGCTGAACCAGGCGAAGATGTTCAAGGAAGTGGCGGACATTTCCGGCATCATCCTCACCAAGCTGGACGGCACCGCCAAGGGCGGTATCGCGCTGGCCATCCGCCGCGAGGTCGGCGTCCCGGTCTGGTACGTCGGCGTGGGCGAGGGCATCGACGACCTGCAGCCCTTTGACGCGAAGGAGTTTGTCGAGGCCCTGTTCTGACAGAGGAGCGGGGTACGGATGATTTAAGGGGAAACGCCGGGGACTGCGTCCCCGGACCCCGCCCGGGGAGGAACTCCCCGGACCTCGGAAACAAATATACTGCTATATGTTGGTTCGTGCTTCGTTCAGAGGATATGTTTTCATTCTGACTGATGACATGGATTCCGGGTCAAGGGATGAAGTTCCTTGCCTGGGGGTTCGGGGGATGGAATCTCCCAATCAATCATTGCGAAACGAAAAGCCGCCGGTGATTTATCCGGCGGCTTCATCCTATCAGCGTTTTTATGAACCGGCGGGGTAATCCCCCTCAAAGAGGATGCGCTGGGTGGCGGGCCCAGCCACCCCGTCCTGCGAGAGGCCCTTGTCCTTCTGGAAGGCCTTCACCGCCGCCGTCGTGCCAAAGCCGTATAGCCCGTCGACCTGAAGGTCGAAGTAGCCACGCTTTTTTAGCGCTTCCTGCAAGTTGCGCACCAGCGTACCGCTGTTGCCCTCCCGGAGCGTGACGTACTGCCCCTGCGGGTTGGGCGTCACGTTGACGTAGAAGGGGATCTTTGTTGGTTGCGGCGTGGCCTGGTCAGGGCGCGGGGTCGCGGTCCGGGTCGGGCCGTTGGCGTCATTGCCGAACAGCCTGTTGAAGGTGCCCCCGCCCACGCGACCGTCCGGCGTGAGGCCGTTGGCGCTCTGGAAGGCTTTCACCGCGGCTTCCGTGCTGGCGCCGAAATCGCCGTCGACGCTGCCGGCGTAGAAGCGCAGTTCCTTCAGCCTGCTCTGGATCAGTCGCACCGCCGCGGAATCCTTCAGGCCGCGCTGCAGCGAGGTGCCGATGATGCCCGCCGGGGTCGACGTGCCCCGGGCGGAGGATGAATACAGCTTTTCCAGCGTGATGGGGCCGGCGATGCCGTCGGGGGTGGAGGTGTTGCGCCGCTGGAAAGCAAAGACCGCGTCCTCCGTCGCGCTGTCATACATGCCCGTCGCGCTGCCCAGCAGGTAACCCAGGTCGATCAGCCGCTCCTGCATCCTGCGCACGTCGCTGCCCGAGGAGCCGTTCTGAAGGAAGACGTTGGGTTTGACCTGGGGGGTCGGCGTCGGGCGGGGAGTGGGCGTCGCGGTGGGCCGCGGCGGCAGTGCGGAGGAGGAGTTGAGTTTGTTGAGCGTCGCGGTGCCGGCGATGCCGTCCGCCGTGAGCCCGTTGCGGTCCTGGAAGGCCTTGACCGCCGCCTCGGTCGTCTGGCCGAAATCGCCGTCGACCGTGCCGATGTTGTATCCGAGGGCTTTCAGCCGCTGCTGCAGCGCCCGAACGGCGGGCCCCTCCGCGCCGAGCTTGAGGACCGTGCTGGTGGGCGTGGGGGTCGGCGCGCCGGGGGTATTGGTGATCACGATGATGCCGCCCCAGACCGTCGCGGTGGGGGTGACAAGGGGCTGGGCGCTGGTGATGATGCTGCCCCAGCCGCCCGGTGTGGGCTGGTTGATGACGGAGCTGGGCAGGCTGATCACCGCCCCGATGGTCGGGGTGGCCGAAGGCGCAGCGGAGACCTCAGGGCTTCTGATCGGGAAGGGGACGATGTCCTGGTTGCCCACGCCGGACTGGTTGTTTCCGGTCGTGTCCGGCGTTGCAGTGCACGCGGCAAGCAGGACGGCGACCAGCAGCAGCGCCGCCATCAGCGCGATTTTCCTTGCTTTGTTCCACTCCATTTTCTTCCATCCTTTTCCGGCGTACCGGGATGCTTGCCCAATGGTTCTGTGCGCCTGTCGCGTTCCATCTATTCAACGTTCCGGGTGACCCGAATCCTGCATTTTCAGTGAACACGTCCATTTTCGCTGTGCCGCAGGGTATACAGCCGAATCTTACCACAGTAACTGCGAATAATCAAACGGATGAACAAAGATTCTTCATACATTTGACATAAAACTTCATCTTTGCTACACTCCGCCGGAATCACGCGGGAGGAAACGCATGGGATTGATCGAACTGATGGCCGTTGCGGCGGGGCTTTCGATGGATGCCTTTGCCGTCGCGCTGTGCAAAGGGGCCTGCCTGAGGGAAAAGAAAGGGACAGAAGGGATCCTTATCGCGCTGTCCTTCGGTTTCTTCCAGGCTTTGATGCCGCTGCTGGGCTGGCTGCTGGGGACGGGCTTTTCCGCGTACATCCAGGCCTTTGACCACTTCGTCGCCTTCGGCCTGCTGGCCTTCATCGGCATCAAGCTCATCCGGGAAGCGCTGAAACAGGACGGGGACGCGGAGGCCTGTACGCCCCTGCGCTTCGGAGAGCTGATGATGCTCAGCCTCGCGACCAGCATCGACGCCCTGGCGGCCGGCATCGCCTTCGCCATGCTGGAGATCCGGATCCTTGAGGCGGTCGGCCTGATCGGCCTGATCACCTTCGCGCTGTCCCTGCTCGCCGTATCCATCGGCCGCCGCTTCGGCGCGCGCTATCAGGCAAAGGCGCAGCTGGCGGGCGGCATTTGCCTTGTCGCCATCGGGCTGAAAGTGCTGCTGGACCACCTGGCTGCGTGAATATTTGCTCAACCGCCGCCCGGCGGCCATCAGGCTATCGGGCGTCGTACTGAGCGATCTTCTGCTCGAGCGCGTCCCGCAGGTAGCCCGCGAGGATCTCCACGATCCTGGCGTTTTTCCCGCCCCGGGTCACGATCACGTCCGCCTTGTGGATGTAGTTGCGGATATGCGCGTCATACATGGGCTTGACCGTGGTCAGGTACTGCCGGGTGATGCTGTCGATGCTGCGCTCCCGCTCCTTGATGTCCCGGTTGATGCGGCGCAGCAGGCAGATGTCTGGCTCCACGTTGATGTAGAGCTTCAGGAACATCCTCTCGCACAGCCGGTCGTCGAAGAACGCGTGGATGCCTTCCACGATGAGCACCTCGCCCGGAATGATCAGCTCGTCGCTGTCATTGCGGGCGTAGTTTGAGAAATCATAGGATTTCCGGGTGACAGGCCGGCCCGCGAGCAGCTGGCTGACGTCACCAAGCAGCAGGTCATGGTCGAAGATGCCCGGCTCGTCGTAGTTCATCCTGGCCCGCTCATCAAAGCTGCAGTCAGGAAAGTCATAATAGTAGGCGTCCTGCTTGATCAGCGTGCTGGATACGCCGGCCGCGCGGACCAGCTCCTCGGAAAGGGTCGTCTTGCCGGAGCCGCTGGGGCCGCAGATCCCGATGAAAAGCATACAGACCTCCGCCGCTTGATAGGGAAAGATTATCCCAGCCGGTAGGCATTGTCAATGAAAAGCCTTGACCTGCGACAGTTTGCGGGGTACACTGAAAACAAGTGAATACGCTTATCAAGAGCGGCGGAGGGACTGGCCCGATGATGCCCGGCAGCCTGCGCGAGCAAGGTGCCACATCCAGCGGCGAAAGCCGGAAGATAAGCCGATGTTGAGCGCTTATCGGAAGATGGCGCTCATTTTATGAAAGGGAGTACAAGGCCATGAACAGGATTTTTACCTCAGAGTCCGTGACGGCGGGGCATCCGGACAAGGTCTGCGACCAGATCTCCGACGCCGTCCTTGACGCCATCCTCACGGAGGATCCGGGCGCCCGCGTGGCGTGCGAGACCTGCGCTACCACCGGCCTGATCCTTGTGATGGGCGAGATCACCACCAATACCTACGTTCCCATCCAGGACATCGCGCGCTCCGTCGTGCTGGACCTGGGCTATGACAGCCCGGACATCGGCTTTGACGGGCATACCTGCGCCGTCCTGACCGCCGTGCAGGAGCAGTCGCCCGACATCAGCCAGGGCGTCAGCAGCGCCGAGGAAACGCGGGAAAACAAGGACCAGCCGCAGCAGACGGGCGCGGGCGACCAGGGGATGATGTTTGGGTACGCCAGCGACGAGACGCCGGAACGCCTGCCCATGCCCATCGCCCTGGCGCACAGGCTGGCCCGGAGGATGGAGGAGATCCGCAGATCCGGCAGCCTCCCCTGGATGCGCCCCGACGGCAAGAGCCAGGTGAGCATCGTCTATCGGGACGGAGTGCCGGTCGAAGTGAGCAACGTGGTCATCTCCGTTCAGCACAGCCCGAATGTCTCGCAGCCGGAGATCCGGGAAGCCGTGATGGAGGAGGTCATCCGCAAGGCGATCCCCGCGCACATGCTCACCGGGGATACCCGTTACCACGTCAACCCTTCCGGGCGTTTCGTCATCGGCGGGCCCGCGGGGGACAGCGGGCTGACCGGGCGCAAGATCATCGTGGACACCTATGGCGGCTTCGTGCCCCACGGCGGCGGCTGCTTCTCCGGCAAGGACCCCACCAAGGTGGACCGCTCCGCGGCCTACATGGCGCGCTATGCCGCGCTCAACGTCGTGGCTGCGGGCCTGGCAGGCCGCTGCCAGGTCGCCGTCGCCTATGCCATCGGCCTGGCGCACCCGGTCAGCTTCTCCGTGGACACCTTCGGCACCGGGAAGGCGTCCGACGACGCGATCGCGGCGGCGCTGCAGGACGTGATGGATTTCAGCCCCGACGGCATCATCCGCAGGCTGGACCTGCGCCGGCCCATTTACCGCCCGACCGCCGCCTACGGCCATTTCGGCCGTCCTGACCTGGATCTGCCCTGGGAAAAGACAGACTGCGCGGAGGCGCTGAAACGGGCGGTCCGGTAGGCGGACCGCTCCCCGGCTGACCGGACGGCGCCTGCTGCCGGCGAACGCGCAGGGAGACCAGGAGATGTGGCGGGAGGATATTCATGACTGGCATACGGCCGTCCGCCCCCGGGAGAGATCCTGAGGCGGCTGGGGGGCAGGGGCCGGGACAGGGCCTGAAGAAGAAGGCCGTGCTCCTGGCGATTCTCACCACGGTGCTGTGGTCGGGCTCCTACATCCTCAACAAGGAGGCGTTTCGCGAGGGGATCGGGCCGCTGACCCTGTCGGGCCTGAGGTACCTGCTTGCCTCGGCGCTCCTGTTTCTGCCCGGCATCGGCAGGGGGCAGCGCGAAAAGCAGTCTCTCCCCGTCAGGACGGTCATCCTGCTGGGGATCCTGGGCTACGCGGCGGCGCAGGGCTTGCAGTATATCGGGCAGTCGCACCTGACCCCGACGCAGTCCTCCCTGTTTCTCAGCGCAGGCAACACCTCCTTCGTCCTCCTGGCGGACAGGTTCCTTCTTAAGGAAAACCAGGGCTGGGGCGACCTGGCCGGGATGACGCTGATGGTGATCGGCATCACGCTGTATTACACGCCCTTTGATCCCGGGGCGTTTTCAGCAGTCGGGATGCTGTTCATGCTCCTCTCCTCGATCGGCTACGCCCTGAACCTGAACATCAACCGCGTGCTGCTGAAGAATACGCCCGTCAAGCCCCGGCTGCTCGCGGCCAAACCGATGCTGGCCGGGTCCGCCGTCCTGCTGTCCGCCGGCCTTCTCCTGGAAGGGGTCCCGGTCATCACCGGCCGCCTGCTCCTCATCCTGGTCTACCTCAGCGGCATCAGCGGCGCGCTTGGATTCTTCCTGTGGACGAAAAGCCAGTCCGGCCTGTCCGCGTTTGAGAGCAGCAGCATCAACAACCTGATGATGATCGAGATCGCGCTGCTGGACTTCACGGTGTACGGACGCTCCTTCAGCGCCGTACAGATGCTTGCCATACTGACCGTGTTCTTCTCGGTGCTCTTCGTTCAGTTCAGGAAACGGCGCCCGCGGGGTGAACGGACTTAAAAAACGCCCTTTGCAGGCGTTTGATGCTGTGAACAAGCTATATACGCGGGAGTTTCAGAGGGCACAGCCCTCTGACTGCAGTCGCTTCATTCGGCTTTGCCGTGCAGGCTGGGAGGTCCGCTCAGCAGTCCATTCCTTGCGTTATCATTGACCGGGAGCGCAGCGGCAGGAGAAAATACCCGTTCTTCCCAAACGATGAAGTGCGCGCAGACACTTTATCGATACTTCATCCGCCCAGGTAGGCTTTCTGAACGTCCTCATCCAGAAGCAGCTCACTGCCCAGGCCGGACTTGACGATGCGGCCCGTCTCCAGAACGTAGGCACGCTGCGCCAGGGAGAGCGCCATCTGGGCGTTCTGCTCCACCAGCAGGATGGTGGTGCCCTCCTGGTTGATCTGCCGGATGATATCGAAGATCTCCTGGACGAGCATGGGGGACAGCCCCATGGACGGCTCGTCCATCATCAACAGTTTTGGCCGTCCCATCAGGCCGCGTCCCATGGCCAGCATCTGCTGCTCGCCGCCTGAGAGGGTGCCCGCGAGCTGCTTCCGGCGTTCCTTCAGGCGGGGAAAATGGGCGAACACCTTTTCCATGTCAGACTGCAGTTCCGATTTGTCCTTCCGGGTGAAGGCGCCCATCTCCAGGTTTTCCAGCACCGTCATCCTGGAGAAGACCCTGCGCCCTTCAGGCACCTGCGCTAACCCGCGGGCGGCGAGCAGGTGTGCGGGCGTTCTGCGGATGGAAGCGTCCTGGAAGAGGATGTCGCCGGCGGAAGTCGGCACGAGGCCGGAGATCGCGTTGAGGATGGAGCTCTTCCCGGCGCCGTTGGCGCCGATGAGGGATACGATCTCGCCCTTTCTCACCTCAAAGGAAATCCCGCGGAGCGTATGGATGGCGCCGTAATACAGGTCGATCTCTTGAACTTTAAGCATGGACGGCCGCCTCCTCTTCCGCTTTGCGTGTGCCCAGATAGGCGGCGATGACCTCCGGGTTGCTGCGGATCTCCTCCGGGCTGCCCTGGGCGATGACGCGGCCGTAGTTGAGCACATAGATCCGCTCGCAGATGCCCATGACCAGCCGCATATCGTGCTCAATGAGCAGGATGGCGACGGAGAACTGGTGCCTGATGGTTTTGATGGTCTGCATCAGCTCGACCGTTTCGCTGGGGTTCATGCCGGCGGCAGGCTCGTCCAGCAGCAAGACCTTGGGGTTGGAGGCCAATGCGCGGCAGATCTCGAGCTTGCGCTGCTTCCCGTAGGGCAGGGAACCCGCGCGGACCTCAGCCAGGTCTTCCATATCAAACACCCGGAGCAGTTCACGCGCGCGGATGTCGATGCCGCGCTCCTCGCTGAGGCACTGCGCGTTCCTGAGGATGCCGGACAGCGGGGAGTAATGCATGCGGGAGTGGAAGGCGACCTTGATGTTCTCCAGTGCCGTCATCGATTTGAACAGGCGGATGTTCTGAAACGTGCGCGCGATGCCGTCCTGGGTGATCTGGTGGGTCATCTTGCCGTTGATGGGCTTGCCAAGGAGGACGACCTGGCCCTCCGTGGGCGCGTATACGCCGGTCAGCAGGTTGAACACCGTCGTCTTCCCGGCGCCGTTGGGGCCGATGAGCCCGACGATCTCATTGTCCATCAGGCGCAGGTCGATCTTCTCCGCCGCCTTCAGCCCGCCAAAGGCGATGCCGAGGCTGAAGGTCTCAAGGACAGGCTTGCCTTCCCAGACGTCATAGCGGGGTTGGAAAGGCATTCGGGTCTGAGAGGATTTCTGCTTGAACAGCCGTCTGAAGAACCGCTCCATTCCCTCCCATGCCTCGAGCATGGAGAACTCCCTTGTGCCCATCAGCCCTGAGGGACGGAACAGCATCATCAGGATCAGCATGAGGGAATAGATGACCAGGCGGTATTCCGAAAAAGCCCGCAGGACTTCCGGAAGGGAGATGAGCACCACGGAAGCAATGATGGATCCGGTGATGGAGCCCATGCCGCCCAGCACCACGATGACCAGGTATTCGATGGATTTATTGAAGCCAAACATCTTAGCGTTGATGATGCTGGTCTGGTGTGCGAAGAGCCCGCCGGCGATGCCGGCAAAAAAAGCAGCGATGGTGAAGGCGAGCAGTTTGTACTTCGTCGTCGGGATGCCGGTGGCCTCTGCCGCGATGGCGTTCTCCCGGATGGAGATGATCGCGCGCCCGTGCCTGGATCTGCCCAGTGTGAAGATGCTGGCAATGATCAGCACGGTGATGAGGAACACAAAGGTGAACTGGATGACACTGGAGACCGCGCTGTCCTGGGAGAAGGCGCGGACCATGCGGGTGATCCCGCTGAGGCCCTTGGCGCCGCCGGTAACGCTGAGGTTCTCGATGATCACGCGGATGATCTCGCCAAACCCCAGGGTGATGATCGCCAGATAGTCCCCCTGAAGCCGCAGGGCGGGAATACCGATGAGCATGCCGAACAGCGCGGCCGCCATCCCGCCCAAAAGCAGGGAAATGGGAAAGGAGAGGCCAAAATCAAGCGCGGCAGTTCTGGTGAAGATCGCCGAAACATAAGCGCCAACCGCCATGAAACCGGCGTGACCCAGGGCCAGCTGACCCAGCAGCCCGGTTGTGACGTTGAGGCTGGCGGTCATGATGACGGTGATGCAAACGGTGACCAGAATGTTGGATAAATAATCGCTCATCCCGCCGGAGAAGGTAAGGGCAACGACGAGCAGGTAGAAAAAAAGGAGGGAAAAGAGATTAAGGATGACCGACTTCGTTTTCTTTTTCATCCCTGCCTCACACCTTCTCTCTGGATGCCCTGCCCAGCAGGCCTGTTGGTTTGACCAGCAGAACGATGATGAGGATGCCATAGACCACAGCGTCGCTCATCTGCGTCGAAATGTAGGCTTTGGTCAGGCTCTCCGCAATCCCCATCACAAAACCGCCCAAGATCGCGCCTGGGATGATGCCGATCCCGCCCAGCACAGCCGATATAAAGGCCTTCAGTCCGGGCAGGGAACCCATGGTGGGGGAAACGGCCGGATAAGCCATGCAGTAAAGGAATGAACCGATGCCGGCCAGCGCACAGCCAATCGCGAAGGTCAGTGTGATGGTGGTATTGACGTTGATGCCCATCAGCTGCGCGGTGTTGTAATCCTCGCTTACAGCGCGCATGGCTTTCCCCGCCTTGCCTGCTTTCACAAATAACGTAAGCCCTGCCATGAGCGCGAGGGAAACGGCAATGGTAAGCAAGGTGATAAAACTGACCTGCAGCCCCTGGAAACGGATCGGCGGGATCCGGTGAAGGGTGGGGAATGGCCTGGACTGCGCGCCGAAAATGAGCAGCGCAAGATTCTGCAGCAGCATGCTGACCCCGATCGCTGTGATGAGGGAGGAGATACGTGGAGAGGAACGGAGCGGCTTGTAGGCCACCCGCTCGATCACAATGCCGAAGACGACGCAGCACAATACGGTAGCAAGCATGGCCAGGGGCGCTGAGAAGCCCAGGGACGTGATCGTGACGACCGCGGTGTAGGCCCCGATCATGAGGATGTCTCCGTGGGCAAAGTTGATCAGCTTGACGATGCCGTATACCATCGTGTAGCCCAGCGCGATCAGCGCATAAATGCTTCCCACATGCAGGCCGTTGATCAGTTGGTTCAGGAAAAGGTTCATCAGAAAACCTCAGTATATCGGTCAAGAACAAGAAACGGGGGAGGAAAGGCCTCCTCCCCCCTGATTATGTCTTATTTCTGCTTATGGGTCAACCTGAGTGATGAACACCTTCTCGCCTTGTGCGTTGAAGCTGTTGAGGAAGGTGCTCTTGATTGGGTTGTTGTTCCCGTCAAAGGTGATCTTCCCGCTGACCGCGGTGATGTCCGTTGCCTTCAGAGCGGCGACGATGGCATCGCTGTCAGTGCTTCCGGCCGCCTGGATGGCGGAGCAAAGCACCATGGCAGCGTCATAGCCGGTCGCGGAGAATGAGATATCCGGCAGCCTGCCATACTCTTCCTGGAAGGCCTTGACGAAATTCACGGCCATTTCACTCTCCGCTTCCGTGGAGAAGTGGTCAGTGTAGGAAATGTTCGTCAGCAGGTTCTTGTCTGCGATCGCTGTGACGATGTCCGCGATGCCGTCAGCGCCGAAGAAGCGGACATTCAAACCGATTTCATTGGCCTGGGCCAGGATCAGCGCGGCTTCCGCGCCGTAGTAGGGCAGGAACACCGCTTCGGGCCCGGCTGCCTGAATGGTTGTCAGCTGGGTCTTGAAATCTTTCTCGCCGTAGGCGGCAGAGGCTTCAGCCACAATTTCAACGCCCAGCTCCGCGCATTTCTCGACAAAATTGTCATACAGACCCTTGGAATAGTCATTTGCGTTGTCATACATGACCGCGGCCTTTTTTACGCCTTCATTGAACATATACTGCGCAATGGATTTGGCCTGGAAAGGATCCAGGAAGCAGGTGCGGAACACGTTAGAGCGGCCTGCCGTCACGTCGGGGTGAGAGGCGGAGGCGGAGATCTGCGGGAATGGCGGGTTTTCTTCAAAGGTCACCTGGCCCAGGGCAATGGACTCGCCGGAGAGCACGCCGCCGATGACGGCAACGATGCCCTGCCCCTTCAGGCGGTAGAACACGCTGATCGCGGTGGCCGCGTCTGCCTGCGTGTCTTCCCAGAGGACTTCGACCGGTTTTCCAAGAACACCGCCGGCCGCGTTGATCTGCTTGACGTACAGGTCAACACCTTCCCTTACGGCGATGCCGTACTTACCATAGTCACCGGACAGGACGCCAATCCCGCCGATCTTGATGGTATCTTCCGCCAGCGCGGGGGCACCCACAGACAGAATCAGAGCGAGTGCTACCAATAGAGTGATGAGGGATCGCCTTTTCATGACATCCTGACCTCCTTCTTTATTCCGCATCCGCTGCGAATATGCAAATAATACAGAGGTATGATTGTTTATACAAGCAAACCCCTGTTTTTTTCCTGTACTTAAGTATGAACATGCATAAATTGTACCGCATGTGAACATTCTTGACATCTGCGGCCCGTCTGAATAGACTCTGTATGTTTACATTCACTGATTGGGGGGCTGCGGTTGAACCGATATCATCTGGTCATGTCCCAGCCCGGACACCTGATCAACGCCGTAACCCGCCAGCTGCCCCTTCTGCCGCGGCACGCGGCGCGCGAAGCATTGAAGAAAAGGGATATCCTGGTCAACGGCGTCAGGGCGACAGAAAACGTGATGATCCGCCAGGGCGATGAAGTGATCATCTATACCCCTTTTCACCAGGCGGAGATACCCGTGCTCCATGAAGACGGGCAGTGCCTGATCATCCAAAAGCCCGCCGGGGTGAACAGCGATGAAAACGCGCGCAGCGGTTTTTCCGTTCTTTCCTGGGCCAGGGAACGCGGCGGCGGCGCGTATGAGCCGATTTTGGTCCACCGGCTGGACAACCAGACCAGCGGCCTGCTCCTGCTGGCAAAGGACGAAAAGACGGCGGAGACAATACGAAACGCCTTCAGGGAACACCGGATCGAAAAGATATACCAGTGCCTGATCATGGGCGGGATCAGCCCGCCTTCAGCCGTGCTGAGCGCATGGCTGTATAAGGATGCAAGGGAAGGGAGGGTGCGCGTCTCGGAGAAGCGCCTTGACGGCGCGAAGCGGATCGTCACTGAATACAGCACGATCAGGGCGGGGGAGGTCACTTCCCTGCGCGTAAGGCTCCATACCGGCCGGACGCACCAGATCCGCGCGCACCTGGCCTTCCTGGGGCACCCCGTCCTGGGGGACGAGGTATACGGGGACCGCGCGTTCAACAGGGCCCATGGCAGCGGCGGACTGATGCTGTGCGCGTGCGAGCTTGCTTTTCCGGAATCATTTGAGATACCATCCCTGCGCGGCAAGCGTTTTGTCATCAGGCCGCCTTTTTAGCGAAGTGTTACTGGAGACAGAGAAGAAGAGATGGAACGAAAGATCCGGCTGATCGCGACGGACCTGGACGGAAGCCTCCTGGACAAGGCCTCCCGCATCAGCCTCTATACCCTTAAAATGATCAGGAAAGCGCAGGAGAAGGGGATCGTCTTCGCCGCCTGTACGGGCAGGTTCCCTGAAAACGCGGCGATGGTGATGCTTGAAAAGGAAATCGATTGCCCCATCATCAGCCTCAACGGCTCGGTGATCGACCTGTCCCCGATGAAGGACAGGATCTTTGAAAGGTTCCTTCCCCCTGAAAGCGCGAGGGAAACGTTTGAGGCGCTGGAAAGGCTGGGCGAGGGCTACCATATCTTCGGAAGAGGGACCGTGTTCTCCAGGCATGAGGAACACAGGCACCATTCTGAAACGGATTTCAGAAGGGAAAAATATCAAAGGGGCGTCGTCTACGAACACGGGCTCAAAGCCTGCGAGAAAGCGCTGGCGCAGCCTGTCTACAAGTTTTTCATCTATCTGCTCAAAAACAGCAAGCCGCCGGAGGTGCTTCGCGCTGAATTGGGGGACATCAATGGCGCCTCGCTGACCCAGTCAGGCGAAAGGAACATGGAGGTGATCCCGGCGGACGCGGACAAGGGGAGCGGGCTTCAGCTGCTCGCGGAGCGCCTGGGCATCAGGCGTGAGGAAGTGATGGCGGTGGGAGATCAGCTCAACGACCTGCCGATGCTGCGCTACGCGGGCCTTGGGGTGGCTGTGGCCAACGCGACGGAGATGGTCCGGAATGCCGCGGACGCTGTCACGGACAGCAACGATCGGGACGGGGTGGGAAAAGCGATCGAAAAATACTGTCTATAACAGGGATCCTTCCTGACCGGCCTCCCACAGCCAGTAGAAAGGCTCCGAACACTCAAGCGCCGCATTGCCGTCCGTCAGGGCGGCAAGCTCTTTATGAAGCGCGTCAACGTCCCTTTCCCGCGCAGTGAACGACAGGGCGACCAGGCTGGAGAACTCCCTCGTGACATCGCAGACCGTAAGGCGGTCAAGGGCGTGATGGACCTTGTCCCAGAACGCGTAGGGGATCCGCGCCCTGACCCTGACGCTGCGCAGGGACAGGGCGACGCCGGCGCTTTTGACCGCCTGTGAGGCAGCCAGGCTGTAGGCGCGCGAAAGCCCTCCCGTGCCGAGCAGAACCCCGCCGAAATACCGGGTGACCACGACGGCGCAGTTGACCAGCCGCTTTCCCTTGAGCACCTCAAGGATGGGGAGGCCCGCGGTTCCCTGGGGCTCCCTGTCGTCGGAATACCGCATCAGTCCGGCGTTTTCGCCGATGATGTAGGCATAGCAATGATGGGAGGCGTCCCTGTATTCAGATTTGACGCTTCGGATCGTTTCAAGCGCCTCATCCTCGCTCTTTGCGGGGGAGGCGATCCCTATGAAACGGCTTCTGCGGACGAGGATCTCATCCCGTCCCGGTACGGCCAGGGTGAAGCAGCCGTCCGGGCCGGTCATCGCGTGAGCATCACGCGGCAGAAATTCTTTTTACCGCGGCGCAGCAGCAGGCCCTCCGTAGGGAAGTCAGCCTCCGACAGCCTCGCTTCCGTGTCGCCGGCCTTCGTTTCACCGACCAGGACCGCGCCCTGCTCCACCATCTTTCTGGCCTGGCTGCGGCTCTGGCACAGCCCGCAGAGGAAGAGCAGGGTGGTGAGGCGGCTGTCTTCCTTCAACTGAGCGAGGGTGAGGGTGTATGTCGGCACGTCATCCATGCTTCCGCCGCCTGAGAACAGCGCGGCGGATGCCTGCTGGGCCTTCAGGGCCTCCTCCTCGCCGTGCACCAGTCTGGTCGCTTCAAAGGCCAGCACGCTCTTGGCCTCGTTGATGCCGGCGCCCTCCATCGCGGACAGGCGGCGCACCTCGTCCATGGGGAGGAAGGTCAGCATCGCCAGGGTCTTGGGCAGATCGCTGTCGGCGATGTTGCGCCAGTACTGGTAGAACTCATACGGCGGACACATCCCGGCGTCCAGCCACAGGGCGCCCCGCTCCGTCTTGCCCATTTTCTGCCCTTCGGAGTTGAGCAGCAGGTTGAACGTGCAGGCGAAGGCGGCCTCCCCCTCCTTGCGCCTGATGAGGTCAGCGCCCGCGAGCATGTTGCTCCACTGGTCGTCCCCGCCCATCTGCAGCCTGCAGCCGCGCCGGCGGTAGAGCTCCAGGAAATCGTAGGCCTGCATCACCATGTAGTTGAACTCAAGGAAGGTCAGCCCGCGCTCCATCCTCTGGCGGTAGCATTCCGCCGTGATCATCCGGTTGACGGAGAAGTGCGCGCCGATCTCGCGGATGAAGGAGAGGTAGTTGAGCTCCCCCAGCCAGTCGGCGTTGTTGTCCATCAGGGCCCTGCCGCCTGAGAAGTCGAGGAAACGGGAGAGCTGTTCCCGGATCTTCTCCTGGTTGTCGAAAAGCGTCTTCTGGTCCATCATCCTGCGCAGTTCCGTCTTTCCGCTGGGATCGCCCACCTGCGCGGTCCCCCCACCGACCAGGGCGATGGGGACGTGGCCCGCCCGCTGCATGTGCGCCATGGCAAGGATGGGGATGAAATGCCCGAAATGCAGGCTGGGCGCGGTGGGGTCAAAGCCGACGTAGAACACGGTGCTTTCCCGCTCCAGCTGCCTGTAAAGCTCCTCCTCATAGGTGACCTGGGCGATGAAACCGCGCTCTTTCAATGTGTCCAGAATGTGCATGTCAGGCCTCCAGCGGTAAAAATCCCTTGTTTATCGATGGATTATAGGTTTTCTGGAGAGGGAATGTCAAGGAAAGGGACAGCGCGGGAACTTTGCGCAATCTGCTTGCCATCTGCGTGTATCCGTGGTACAATCATGGCGTAATCTGACTTTGGACAGGAAAGAAGGGCTTGACGAAAAAAGTGGGAGCTGCCGTTGGCGGGAAGCAGGAGCAGTTTTCCTGTGTTTTCCTGTCAGAAAGCAGCATCGTCCCGCTTTTTGTGTTTGAAGGGAACGAATGAAGGGAAAAGAGAGACCGATCCAGCAGGCTGAACGGATCAGCGGACAGACTGCCCTGGAGCTTGGGTATGAACTGGTGGAGACCAGGTTTGACAAGGAACCGACTGGCACGTACCTGCGTATTTTTGTGGACAGACCCGGCGGCATCAGCCTGACGGACTGCGAGACCTTCCACAGGGCGGTCCAGCCCAGGCTGGAAGCGGTGGAATATGATTTCCTCGAGGTCAGTTCGCCCGGCATCGACAGGCCCATCAAAAACGAAAAGGACGCGCTAAAGGCGATCGGAAGCCGGGTGGAGGTCCGCCTTTACCGCCCGGCCGGCGGAAGGAAAGAGTTTTCTGGCATCCTGACAGGCTTTGAAGAAGAAGGATTCAGGATCAGGACTGAGGGCGGGGAGATGGTCTTCCCGCAGGCGGACGTGGCGCTTTTGCGGCGCGAGATCGATATGAGCGTGCTGGATGAACCCGGCATGAATGAGCGGGAGGAAGAGGAATGAACAGCCAGAAACTGGATCTGATGGATGCAATCTCCATGTTGGCCAGGGAGAAGGACATCAATGAGGAGATCCTTGTCGATACGATCGAGGACGCGCTGAAAGCCGCGTACCGGCGCAACAACCGCCAGGCCAACGTGCCGGTGTCCAACCTGAGCGTGAAGCTGACCCGCAAGGAAGGCGCGAGGGTCTACCTGAGGAAAGTCGTCTCCGACATCGTGGAAGAGCCGGATATGCAAATATCCCTTGACGAGGCGATGAAGATCCGCCCCGATTTCCACGTCGGCGACATCGTTGAGCTGGACGTCACGCCGGAGAATTTCGGCCGCGTGGCGGCGCAGACCGCCAAGCAGATGCTGGTGCAGCGCATCAGGGAAGCGGAGCGCGGCAAGATCTATGACGAATACATCGAGAAGGAAAACGAGATCCTGACCGCCATCGTGCAGCGGATCGAGCCCAAGGCCGTCTACCTGGAACTGGGCCGCACGGAAGGCGTGATGGAGAGCAACGAGTTCATCCCCGGGGAGAGTTACCGCGAGGGGGACCACGTCAAGGTCTACGTCCTCAAGGTCCGCAGATCCGGCAACGAGTTCGCCCGCAACCCCCAGGTCTATGTCAGCAGGATCCATCCCGGCCTAGTCAAGCGTCTGTTTGAGATGGAAGTCCCCGAGATCGCGACCGGCGTCGTCCAGATCCGCTCCATCGCCAGGGAGGCGGGGAGCAGGACCAAGATCGCGGTGTACTCCGTCGACCCCATGATCGACCCGGTCGGCGCCTGCGTCGGACCCAGGGGCTCCAGGGTCGAAAAGGTCGTGAGCGAACTGAAGAACGAGAAGATCGACATCATCAAATGGTCCCCCGATCCGGCGGAGTTCGTCGCCAACGCGCTCAACCCGGCGCACGTCATCAGCGTGTTCATCTCCGACGAGGAGAAGATCTGCCGCGTGGTCGTCCCGGACATGCAGCTCTCCCTGGCCATCGGCAAGGAGGGGCAGAACGCCAGGCTGGCGGCGAAGCTGACCGGTTGGAAGATCGACATCAAGTCCCAGACGCAGGTGGAGGAACTGATGCGTCAGCAGGGCTACGACGAGAGCCTCCTGCAGGAGGAAAGCCTGGACGAAGGGGATCCGGAAGGGCCTGATACCAGGCCCTATCATCCCGGGTATTAAGGGAGAGGCGAAGGCATGCCGAAGAAGACCCCGCTGCGGATGTGCGTCGGCTGCAGGGAAATGAAACCGAAAAAAGAGCTGCTGCGCGTCGTGCGCACGCCGGAGGATGAGATCGCGCTTGATTTCACCGGCAAGAAGTCCGGGCGCGGCGCCTACGTCTGCCCGGATGAGGGATGCCTGAAGAAAGCCGGGAAGCAGAAGGCGCTGGACCGCGCGCTGGACCGGTCCATCAGCCAGGAGATCCTTGAACAGCTCGCCCGCCAGATCCAGTTTGCCCAAAAGGGAGCAGCCGGTGGGGCGTGACAGGGAACTTGCCGGGATCCTGGGGCTGGCGTTCAGGTCGGGGCAGCTTGTCCCGGGCGCCGAGATGAGCCTGAACCTCATCAGGGAGGACAGGGCGGCGCTGGTGCTGTTGGATCCTAAGGCGGGCGGAAACACCAGGAAGAAACTGGAGGATGCCTGCGCGTACCGCTCAGTGGCGGTCTTTACACTCACGGACGGTCTGCTGGGGCAGGCCTGCGGGCGGGCCGGGATGGCCGCGGCGGCGATCAGACAAGGGGAACTGGCGCTTCAGGCGCAAAAGATACTCTCCATGGGCGAACATGGCGGAAACCAACAGAGGATTGCGGAGGACAAGGGCTGAATGGCAAATACCGGTCTGAAGGACACGATCAAGGATCTGAATCAGAAGGCGGGCGTGATCATCTCAGAGGCCGAGCGGGTCAAGCGCAACGCGGACATCATGCTGCAGATGCTCAGGCAGCAGGAGAACATGTTCCTGCGTCAGGAAGAAGAGGAAAGATTGCGCCTCCGCCAGGAGCAGCAGCAGCAATTGTTCCAGTCGCACACCAAGGCCTGGACGATGCCGGATGAGGAGGAGCAGGCCATCCTGGATCAGGCCGAGGCGCAGGAGATGGCGGAGGCTGAAAAGCCTTCCCCGGCGGCCCCGCCGTCATCTGAAGCGGAGCCGGAAGCGAAAGCCCCGGCTGCACCGCCGGCCGCGCCCGCGCATGAAGCCGTCCCTCCTGAAGTAAAAAAGCAGGAGATCCCGACCGCGCCTATTGAGGTTTCCGCGCCCGCGGAAACGGAAAAGCCTGCCGTTCAGGCAGCCGCCGCGCAGCCGGAGAAGCCGCAGCCAAGGCCGGCGCCCATCACCCCCGCACCGATCCAGGGGCGCTTCGCCCAGCCGCAGCAGGCAGGACCAGCTGTCAGCAGGTCGGCCCCAGGCACTTCGCAGTATGGCCGCCCGGCGTCCGGCGCCCCGCAGTACGGACGCCCGGCACCCGGAGCGCCTCAGTACGGCCGTCCCGCGCCCGGCGCGCCGCAGTACGGCCGCCCTGCACCCGGCGCCCCCCAGTATGGCCGCCCGGCACCCGGATCTCCGCAGTACGGACGCCCGGCACCCGGATCTCCGCAGTATGGCCGTCCCGCGCCCGGCGCGCCAACGGCGGGCCGCCCTGGTTTCCCGCCGCGTCCCGGCATGGCGCCGCGTCCCGGCTTTGGCCGCGGCGCTGCGCCCGTCAAGCCGGCGGCGGACGAGCTTCTCGTCCCCATTGAGAAGGAGAGGGCCAGCAATTACGACCCGAACAAGAAGAATTACGTCCGAAAGCCCGATCCGGAGCACGTCAGCAAGCAACGCAAGCAGAGCGTCAGGAAATCCCAGCCGCGCTTTATGGAGACGGACGACGAGATCGTAAGAGGAAGGCGGCTCAAGGGCAGGAAGCCCTCCGCGCAGCAGATGATGGCCCCCATCAAGATCGAAACGGCCTACATGACGGCGGAGACCATCACGGTCAAGGACCTGACGGAGCGCATCGGAAAGCCGGCCGGGGAGATCCTCAAGAAGCTCCTCCTGCTGGGCAATATGGCCACCATCAACAGCGAACTTGATTATGACACTGCCGCCCTTGTGTGCTCGGAGTTCAACTGCGAGCTGGTCTACAAGCTGGACAAGACGGCGGAAGACCAGATGATAGAGACGGCGGGCACCGAGGATACCGAGGACCAGCTGAAACCCCGCCCGCCGGTCATCTCCATCATGGGCCACGTCGACCACGGCAAGACCTCCCTGCTGGACTATATCCGCCACACCCACGTCACCAGCGGTGAAGCCGGCGGGATCACCCAGCACATCGGCGCGTATTCCGTGGACCTTCGCGGACAGCCCATCACCTTCCTGGACACGCCGGGGCATGAGGCCTTCACCGCCATGCGCGCACGCGGCGCGCAGGCCACCGACATCGCTGTGCTGGTGGTCGCGGCGGACGACGGCGTGATGCCCCAGACGGTGGAAGCGATCAACCACGCCAAGGCGGCGGGCGTCCCCGTCATCGTCGCCATCAACAAGATGGACAAGCCGGACGCGAACCCCGAGCGCATCAAGCAGGACCTGACCGCGCACAACCTGGTCAGCGAGGAATGGGGCGGGGACACCATCATGGTGCCCGTCTCCGCGAAGACAGGGGAAGGCATCGACCAGCTGCTGGAGATGATCCTGCTTCAGGCCGAGGTGCTGCAGCTGCGCGCCAACCCCGACCGTCTGGCGAAAGGCATCATCATCGAGGCCAAGCTGGACCATACCCGCGGCGCGCTGGCGACAGTGCTGCTCAAGAGCGGGACGCTCAGAGTCGGCGACAACATCATCGCCGGCATGGCCTCCGGGCGCGTGCGCGCATTGGTCAACGACAAGGGGGAGAGCGTCAGGGAAGCCGGACCCTCCATGCCGGTCGAGATCTCGGGCTTCAGTTCCGTGCCCCAGGCAGGCGATGAGATGATCGTGGTTGAGGATGACAGGCTGGTACGCCAGGTCGCCAGGGAGCGCGAGGACAAGGCCAGGGAGCAGCGCGTCACCTCCGCGGCGGTGTCCCTGGACAACCTCTTCCAGAGCATCAAGGACGGCCAGCAGCTGACGCTGAACGTGCTCATCAAGGCCGACGTGCAGGGCAGCGCGGAAGCGGTCCGCCAGTCCCTTGAAAAACTCAGCAATCCCCAGGTCAGGATCAACGTGCTGCACAGCGGCGTGGGCGCGATCACCAAGGACGACGTCAACCTGGCCGCCACCGCCAAGGCCATCATCATCGGCTTCAACATCCGCCCGGACAACAACGCGAAGGAAGTCGCCGCCAGGGAGAACATTGACATTCGCCTGTACCGGATCATCTACCAGGCGATCGAGGACGTGGAAAAAGCCATGAAGGGCATGCTCGCGCCTGAGTTCAGGGAGAACGTCCTCGGCCACGCGGAGGTCCGAAACGTGTTCAGGATCACCGGGGCGGGGACCATCGCGGGCTGCTACGTCCTGGACGGGAAGATGCTGCGCAACCAGTCGGTCCGCCTCCTGCGCGACAACGTGGTCGTGTTTGAGGGCAAGCTCTCCTCGCTGCGCCGCTTCAAGGAAGACGTGCGCGAGGTGGCCTCGGGCTTCGAATGCGGCATCGGGCTTGAGAACTTCAACGACATCAAGGAAAAAGATGTCATCGAGTGCTTCATGATGGAAGAGATCGAGAGGTAAGGGTTTCGTGGCACAGTACCGCCAGAACCGGGCTGCGGAGGAGATCAGGAAAGCGCTGGACCGGATCATCCGCGAGGAGCTGAGGGACCCCCGGATCGCCGGGACCCTCAGCATCACACGCGTTGAACCGACAAAGGACCTTCGCCATGCGAAGGTCTTCATCAGCGCGCTGGAAGAGGACAAGCTGGACGCGACGGTCAAGGTTTTGAGCGGCGCGGCGGGGATGCTGAGGCATTCGCTTGGCGGCGTGCTTTCGGTCAGGTACGTCCCCGAACTCCAGTTTGTCGCTGACCGGAACATCGCCTATGGGCTGCACATCGCCAGTGTCCTGAAAAAGGTGCTTGGAGATGAGGAGTCATGACGATGAACGGCAGGATCGACCTGAAGAAGGCGGCTGATACACTCAAAGGAGCTCGGCGCGTCCTTCTATGCACCCACGTCCAGCCGGACGGAGATGCCATTGGATCCCTGCTGGCAGCGAACGCGCTGCTCACCGCGATGGGCAAGGACACGATGATGATCTGCGAAAGCCCGGTACCTGAGAACCTGAGGATCCTGCAGGGCTGGGAGGAGATCAGGACGCCCGAAGCGGCAGAGCAGGCGACGTTTGACCTCGCCTGCTCCCTTGACGCCTCTGACCTTATGAGGATCGGCCTGGCCGGCGGCCCTTTCACCGCCTGCCGGGACACCCTGGTCATCGACCACCACGCGTCCAACACCTATTTCGGGCAGCAGAATTACGTGGACAGCCATGTCGCTGCCACAGGCAACCTCGTCTTCCGCCTGTTTGATGCGCTGAACGTCAGGATCACTCAGGAGAGCGCGCTGTACCTGTATGCCGCCGTGTCGACAGACACCGGCAACTTCAGCTTCGGGCAGATGGATGAGGAATTTTTCATGCAGATGGCCGGACTGATGAAGGCCGGGCTGGACATCGCCGCGGCGTCACGCGTGCTTCACCTGTGCAAGCAGCCGGCCTTCATCCGGCTGATGGCCCGCGCGCTCAACTCGCTGACTTTTCATTGCGGGGGCAGATTGTGCGAAATGAGACTGAGGACCGCTGATTTTAGCGAGACCGGCGCTTCAAGGGAAAACGGTGAAGGGATCGTGAACCACGGGCTGAACATCCTGGGCGTTGAAATGTGTTTCCTGGCCACACAGGAGAACGAGGGGACGCGGTTCAACCTGCGCGCGGTCTGGCCGCATGACGTATCCGCCATCGCGCTTGAGTTCGGCGGCGGCGGGCATCTCCTCGCGGCGGGCTGCACGATCAAGGCACCCCTGGACCAGGCGGCGGACATGATGCGCGCGCGTATGGAGCGGGAATTGAACAGATGAACGGCGTAATCAACTTCTATAAGCCGCCTGGGATGACGTCCGCCCAGGCGGTTGCTTTCATCAGGAGGCTGACAGGGGCCAAAACGGGGCATGCGGGCACGCTGGATCCTGAGGCGGCCGGCGTGTTGCCGATACTGTCCGGCAAGGCGACGCGGATCTGCGATTATATCATGCTGGGTGAAAAGCAATACCTGGCGGAGATCGCCTTCGGCGCCGCGACGGACACCCAGGACGCGCAGGGAAAAGTGACCCAGACCGGCACAAAGTATCCTGATCTGACAACGCTGAGGGACGCCCTTGATGATTTCACCGGGGAGATATGGCAGACGCCACCGCAGTATTCCGCGCTGAAGACCGGCGGGGAAGCCGCTTATAAGCTGGCCCGGAGGGGGCTGACGGCAGAGCTTCAGGCAAGGCGGGCTGAGATCAGGGAGATCACGCTGCTGCATGGGACGCAGCGGCACGGCTTTCTGCTGCGTGTCCGGTGCGGAAAGGGGACTTACATCCGGACGTTCTGCCATGACGTCGGCAAAGCCCTGGGCTGCCCGGCTCATCTTCGCTTTCTGCTCAGGGAACGGAACGGCCCCTTCAGCCTTCAGGATGCTGTCACGCCGGAGGAAATGAAGGAATGGACCGGGGAGGGAATGCCGCTTCCCCGGCGCTGGTTCACCGGGGTGGCGGAGGCGCTCTCAGCCATGCCCCGCTTTGACGTGCCTGAAAAGCTGGCCCGCCCTGCCATCAACGGCGTTACGCTGCCGATCGGGGAGGTCACGCCCGGCTCGGCGCTGACAGAACAGACTAAAGTCTGTTTATTTCTGCAGGGATCCCTGCTGGGGATCTATCAGGTGCGGGATCATCGGCTGAAGGTCGCCGTGATGCTCAGGGAGAGATGAGCCGGATCTTCCGGCACCGCATCCGAATGCCCCGGCTTCATCAGGCACAATCAAAGGCTTTCTCCCTGCGTTCTTGACAGTATCATGGCCAGACGGTACTATGATACGCGACAAAGGGGGGAATACAGCTTGGAAAAGATGCAGATGGGAAACGTTGAGCTTAACAAGCCTATCAGGGAGACCACCTATGAAACGCTCAAGCAGGCCATCATCATGGGGGAGATCCCTGCCGGATCCAGGCTGATCGAGACGGTGTACGCGGAAAGCCTGCACATCTCGAGGACTCCGCTGAGGGAAGCCTTCCGTATGCTGGAGCTGGACGGGCTGGTCGAGTATGAGGAGCGGCGCGGCGTGATCGTGCGCGCCTTCACGATCGAGGATATCGAGGAAACCTTTACCATCAGGAATGCCCTGATGATGCTGATCGTCCCGTCCGTCATCAGAAACGTGACCCCGGATGACATCAGCGAGCTGGAAGACATCCTCAGAAGGATGGACGTCAGCCATGAAGCCGAGGACGTTGCGGGACTGGCCGTCCTCAACCGCCAGTTCCACAGGAAGATCGAGCATATCTCAGACAAGAAGCGGATCCTTCGCGTGCTTGAGAGCCAGCAGGAGTACCTCACCCGCTTTTCCCAGCTCACCATCACCAGCATGGACCGCCGGTCGGACGCGCATAAGGAGCATCACCTCCTGCTGAGACTTCTGGAGAAGCGGGATGAGGAAAACTTCAGCGAACTGATGAGAAAGCACCTCTATGAGAGCAAGATATACTGCCTGCAGACAGTGTCCCTGCACCGAGACGGTAAAGCGGCCGGGACATGAGTTGACCGGGACGGGGCAGACTCACCGGAAGGTTCAAACAAGGAGGCGGACATGAACGATATCCAGATCGCACAGGCGGCGGAGATCCTCCCCATCAGCCAAATCGCGCGGAAGGCCGGCATTCCCGAAGATGCCCTGATCGAGTACGGCCGCGGCATCGCCAAGGTGGACCCGGTCAAACTGCGTGAACTGCCTCAGAAAGGCAGGCTGATCCTTGTGACCGCGATCACGCCGACCGCGGCGGGCGAGGGGAAAACGACCGTCTCCATCAGCCTGGCCGACGGGCTGCGGGCGATCGGAAAGAAATCGATGCTCACCCTTCGTGAGCCATCCCTGGGGCCTGTCTTTGGCATGAAAGGCGGCGCGACAGGCGGGGGGCACGCCCAGGTCCTGCCGATGGAAAGCATCAACCTCCACTTCACCGGTGACTTCCACGCCATCACCACCGCGAACAACCTGCTCTGCGCCATGGTGGACAACCACATCCAGCAGGGGAACGTGCTGAACATCGACCCGCGCCAGGTACGCGTGCGCAGGTGCATGGACATGAACGACCGACAGCTGCGCAGCATTGTCAGCGGCCTGGGCGGGGACAAGAACGGCGTCCCGAGGGAGGACGGATTTGACATCACAGCGGCCAGCGAGGTCATGGCGGTGTTCTGCATGGCCGGGAGCCTGAAGGACCTGAAGGAGCGCCTGGGCAGCATCTCCGTCGCCCGAAGCTACGATGGGAAGAACGTCACCTGCGCCCAGATCGGCGCGCAGGGCGCAATGGCGGCCCTGCTGCGAGACGCCATAATGCCCAACCTTGTGCAGACCATCGACCACACCCCCTGCCTGATCCATGGCGGCCCCTTCGCCAACATCGCGCATGGCTGCAACTCCATCACCGCGACCAAAATGGCGCTGCAGCTGGCGGACTATGTGGTCACCGAAGCCGGGTTCGGGGCCGACCTGGGGGCAGAGAAGTTCATCGACATCAAATGCCGAGCCAGCGGCCTTCGCCCGGACTGCGTCGTCATCGTCGCGACCATCAGGGCGCTGAAGCATCACGGCGGCGTGCTGAAAGCTGACCTGAACAAGGAGAATGTTGAAGCGCTGAGGGAAGGCGCCGGGAACCTCCTGCGGCACGTGCGCAACATCCGCGGCGTCTGGAACCTGCCAGCAGTCGTCGCTATCAATCACTTCATCTCAGACAGTGAGGCGGAGATCGCGGCGCTGCAGGGGATGATGGACGGGGAGGGAGTCCCCTGCAGTTTCTGCGACGGCTGGGCCGCCGGCGGGGAGGGAACAAGGGAACTGGCGGCCACGGTGGCGGGCATCGTGGACAAGGCCGGCGAATCCGCCATGCGCTTCACCTACCCGGATGAGATGCCCCTGAAGGAGAAAATCGTGACCATCGCCAAACGCGTCTACCACGCGGGCAGCGTCGCATTTACCGCAAAGGCGAAGACCATGCTGGACCTGCTCACCGCAGACGGCTATGCCGCGGCCCCCGTGTGCATCGCCAAGACGCAGTATTCCTTCACCGACGACCCCAAGGTGCTGGGCGCGCCGGAAGGATTTGAACTGACCATCCGCGACGTGCGGCTTTCAGGAGGCGCGGGATTCATCGTCGCCTTCGCCGGGGACATCATCGCCATGCCCGGCCTTCCCAAACAGCCCGCGGCGCTTGCCGTGGACGTGGATGACGCCGGCGTGATCAGCGGGATCTTTTGAGGGTTTGAAATGAACGGAAAAGAAAAACAGGTCCTGGACATGCTCAATGAGGATTGCCGGATCCCGCTGGAGAAGATGGCGGTCATGATGGGCATGGAGATCAGGGAAGTCGCGGAAATCATCGACTCGCTGGAAAAACAGCGTGTGATCCTTTGCTACCGGCCGGTGATCAACTGGGACAAGGCTGAGCGAAACGTGGTGGAAGCCATGATCGAGGTCAAGGTCACCCCCCAGCGTGACTTTGGTTTTGACGCGGTGGCAAAGCGCATCAACAGCTTTGAGGAGGTTCGGAGCCTGTACCTGATGAGCGGCGCGTACGACCTGCTCATCCAGGTCGCGGCGCCCACCCTGAAGGAACTGGCGCAGTTCGTGTCCGAGCGCCTGAGCCCTCTGGAAACGGTGACCGGGACCAGCACCAGCTTCGTGCTCAAGCGGTATAAGCAGGACGGCGTCGTCTTTGACGCGCCGGACCAGGACAGAAGGCTGTCGGTATCCCCGTGAGCGAGCGCTTCGTCAACCCTGCCATCAACGCGGTCCCGCCCAGCGCGATCAGGCGCTTTTTTGACGTCGCGGCCACGATGAAGGACGCGATCTCCCTTGGCGTGGGCGAGCCGGACTTCGTCACCCCTTTCCCGGTGCGCAACTCGGCCATCGACAGCCTCCTGGACGGGGAGACCTCCTATACCACCAACGCGGGCATCCTCCCGCTGAGGGAGGAGATCTCCACCTATCTGAAAACGCGCTACCGCCTTGACTATTCGCCGGCCAGCGAGATCCTTGTCACCGTCGGGGCAAGCGAAGCCGTCGACATCGCCATGCGCGCCCTGGTCAGACCCGGGGACGAGGTGCTCATTCCGGAGCCATGCTACATCAGCTATCAAGCCTGCACGCTGTTCGCGGGTGGGAAGCCGGTCTTTGTGCCGACCTATGCGGAAGACGGATTTGAGCTGCGGGCGGAGGAGCTAGAACAGCGGATCTCTCCGAAAACCCGCGCCGTCGTCCTGTCCTATCCAAACAACCCCACCGGCGGCGTGATGCCCTTGGAAAAGCTCAGGAAAGCCGCGGAGGTCATCAAAAGGCATGACCTGTTTGTCATCTGCGATGAGATCTACAGCGAGCTTTCCTATGATGACTTCACCCAGGAATCCATCGCGTCCCTGCCGGGGATGCGGGAGCGGTCCATGGTCATCAGCGGGTTTTCCAAGGCTTTCGCGATGACCGGTTTTCGCCTGGGGTACCTGTGCGCGCCTGAACCCATCGTCGCCGCGGTGTCCCGCATCCATCAGTACACCATCATGTGCGCCAGCCGGCAGAGTCAGGTCGCCTCATACAACGCCCTCAAACAGGGGCGCGAGAACGGGTATGAGGAGATCAGACGGATGCGGGACAGCTATGACCGAAGGAGAAGGCTGACGCATCAGGCTTTTCTTGATATGGGGCTTGAATGCTTTGAGCCGAAGGGGGCCTTCTACATGTTTCCCTCCATCCGCAAGACCGGGCTTTCCAGCACGGAGTTCTGTGACAGGCTGCTGAGGGAGAAACACGTCGTGACCGTGCCGGGCAGCGCTTTCGGGCCAAGCGGTGAGGGGCATATCAGGTGCTGCTACGCGACGGCGACGGAGAAACTGCTGGAGGCTTTTGCCCGCATGTCAGACTTTCTTCAGGATCTATAGGAGACCGATGATGAAAAAGCTCAGCGCAGCGCTGATCCTTGCCGTCTTTACCGTATCGATGTTGCTTGTGCCGGCCTTTGCCGATGAGGAAGTGTCCCTCATCAGCCTGGATCCGGATCCGTTCCAGATCAGCCCGGCGCCCGACCTCACCCCTCTGCCTGAAACGACACCTCAGCCCACCATCCCGCCCCAAAACCTGCTTGGCGACGGGACCATCCAGATCACCATCACTGCCGGAGGCGACATGACCATCGGCGGGGACGTCCGCAAGCGCGGGGATTCGCTTTTTGACAAGGAATTGAAGAAACAGGGGGGAGACCTGAACTTCCTGACCCGCAACGTCAGGGAGATCCTGGAGGGTGACGACATGACCATCGTCAACTTCGAGGGAACACTGACCACAGCACCCGTCTACAAGACCAAAAACGATTTCGTGTTCTCAGCGCCGCCGGAGTATGTAAGTATCCTCAGGGAAGGCAGCATCGAAGCCGTCGCCCTGCAGAACAATCACGTCATGGACCACGGCGAGACCGGACTGAATGAAACGAAGGCTGTTCTGAATGAGGCGGGCATCGTCTGGAGCGACGCGAAAAACATGGGGATCTATGAGGTGCACGGCGTTTCGATCGCCATGCTGTCCTACCAGCAATACAGGGAAATGGTGGAGGAGCTGCTGGTCAGGGTCCCCAATGATGTGGCAAAGGCGAAGGCCGAACATGACATCGTCATCGTCAGTTTTCACTGGGGAGAGGAGCTGGACTATAAACCCAACGCGAACCAGGTCCGCCTGGGCAGGCTGACCGTCGACGCGGGGGCCGACCTGGTCCTCGGACACCACAGCCACCGCATCAACCCCATCGAAGAGTACAAGGGCAAGTACATCGTCTACTCCCTGGGCAACTTCAGCTTTTCCGGCAACAACAAGCCCAGCGACATGAGCACCTTCCTGTTCCAGATCCGTTTCAATGTCACGGAAAGCGGTACCCAGACCGATTCATTCCGCATCATTCCCAGCCGGATCTCGTCCAAGACGGACTATAACGATTTTGCACCGACACCCTTCACAGACCAGCGCCTGATCGACAACGTGATCAACATGCTGAAGAACAACGGAAAAAACCTTGAATATGCCGTCAGGGAGTATCCGGTGGACTGGGAGTAGGCCATGCGCGCGAAAATCATGATGCTGGCGGAGAAGGAACGTTTCCGGGAGGATCTGAAGATCTCCCAGCAGACACTGACGGCCGTCGCCGTCGCCTTCGGCCAGAGCCTGGCCATGAAGGAAGCGGTCTTTGGC
>CAUJDI010000053.1 GCA_963169565.1 Bacillota bacterium
AAGCAGCGGTATGTGCTCCCGGATCAGGGGATCCTTCTGAAGCGTGTCGAAGCTTGTCGCGGGGCCGATCACCAGCGTACCGTCTTTCTCCATGCGGATCCCGCGCAGCGCAGGGATCTCGCGGACGCTGACCAGGTCGCAGCCGGACAGCTTGCCGTCCCTGACGTGCAGCAGGACGTCGGTCCCCCCGCAGACCACGCGCGCGGCGGGGTTTTTCCCCAGCGCGGCGAGCGCCTCGGGGATCGATTTGGCGATGGCCATACTGCCGTAATCAAACATTTATCCGATCGCCTCCTGTCGGGCTTCCTTGATCAGCCCGGCGCTGATGAAACCTTCCACCAGGCGCTGGGGGTTCAGCGGCAGACGGTTGAACGCCACGCCTGTCGCGTGCAGCACCGCGTTGCGGATCGCGGGGGCGGGAGGGATCGCGGGGTTCTCTCCCAGCGACTTGTTGCCGTAGGGCCCGGTCGGGTCGTCCGTTTCTACAAATCCCGCGTACAGGTCCGGTGTGTCCAGCGATGTGGGAAGTTTGTAATCCAGGAAGTTTCCGTTGAGCGGGCGCGCGTTCGCGTCGTATCTGAGCTCCTCGCCCAGCGCGTATCCCAGGCTCATGCTCATGCCCCCGTGTACCTGCCCGGCCGCCGTCGCGGGGTTGATGATCTTCCCGCTGTCCAGGACGTCGATGATCCTGATGATCCTGACCTTGCCCACCGGGATATCCACTTCGACCTCGGCAAAGCAGGCTCCGAAGGCGAACGTGTTGTCCTTGCAGTGGACCGATTCCTCCGCGGTGATGTGTTCCGAGTCCTTGAGGCTGTAGAACGCCTCCAGCGCGAGTTCGGACAGGGGAAGCAGCGTTTTGCCGCCGCTCTGTTCCACGACCGCGCTGCCGATGAGGTCTAGTTCCGCCGCGGGGCGGCCCAGCAGCCGGGAAGCGTAGGCCAGTATCCTCGCTTTGAAGGATTCAGCGGTCTTCTTCAGCGCCATGCCGCTCACGTAGGTCTGCCGGCTGGCATAGGCGCCCGTGTCAAACGGGGCGGTATCGGTATCCTGGGTCGACACGACGCGGATGTCCTCCGGCCGGATGCCCGCCGTTTGGCCAGCCATCTGGCAGAACACCGTGTCCGCGCCCTGTCCGATTTCCGTCGCGCCCATGACGACCTGGGCGGATCCATCCTGGTTGAGCACCATCCTCGCTGAAGCTGTTTCCAGCGAGATGGGGTAAACGCCCGTCTTGTAGCAGAAGATCGCCATGCCCACGCCGCGGCGCAGCGGGCCTGTCTGGTCCCTGTAAAGCTTTCGCTTCCCGTCCCAACCGATAAAGTCGCGGCCGCGCTCCATGCACTCCACAAGCCCGGTGCTGTGGCAGGCGATCCCGGTGCCTGCGGCCGTATAGCCCAGCTTCATGCAGTTGATCTTCCTCAGTTCCAGGGGATCCATCCCCATCCTGAGGGCGATGTCATCCACATGGCACTCCAGCGCGAAGGCCTGCTGCGGGATGCCGTACGCGCGCATCGCGCCGCCTGTTGCGATGTTGGTATAGACGGACCAGGCATCGCTTTCGTAGGACAGTTCGCGGTCCGGGTACATGTTGCGAAGGCCGGAGGCCGCGTTGGCACAGATGGCGTGGCCGTGGGACGCGTATCCGCCCTGGTTGCTCCACAGCTCCGCCTTGCGCGCCAGAAAAGCCCCGTCGCTCAGCACCGCTGTTTTCAGGCGGAACTGGATGGCGTGGCGTACGCGTGTAAAGCAGAACGTCTCCTCCCGCGTCAGCTCGATGCGGACCGCGCGACCCCCGACGCAGGTGGTCAGCCAGGCGGCCAGCGGTTCCACCAGCGCGTCCTGCTTGTTGCCGAATCCGCCTCCGATATAGGGCTTGACGATCCTTACCCGCCCCACGGGGATGCCCAGCGCCTGGCTGACGATGCGGCGGAGGATGTGCGGGATTTGGGTGGAGGAGACCACATGGATCCTGTCCTTTTCCATCCAGGCGAACGACACCGGCAGCTCGATGTGGCAATGCTGAACCGTCGGCGTCCAGTACTCCCCCTCGACGACCTCGCAGTCCCGGCCTTGGACGGTCCTGTCGAAGCCTTCGCCGAAGCGCATGACGGTGTGCGCGAGAACGTTGCCGGGATACTCGTCGTGCAGCGTCGTCGCCTCCGGCCTGAGGGCATCCTGGACGTCCGTCAGCGGCGGATACTCCTCATATTCTACTTTCACCAGTTTGGCAGCCCGCGCGGCGCTGACCTCATCCTCCGCTATGACAGCCGCGACCTCATCGCCGTATACCAGCACGCGCCTGGCCAGAAGGTAGCGGTCCGCGATATCCTGGTGGGCTTTCTCCACGCTCCAGGGATGGCCCGCGGTGGGAAACGGCCTTTGCGGCGCGTCAAAACAGGTGACGATTTTCACCACACCGGGCACCCGGACCGCTTCGGAAACGTCAACTGAAAGGACTTTCCCGTTGGCGATCGTGCTTCGTACCAGCTTGACGCGCAGGGCATTGGCCGGGCACATGTCGTCGGTGTATTGGGCTGCGCCCGTCACTTTGTCATAAGCGTCCACCCGGGCGGCGCTCTGTCCGATGCTCATCTGGATCCCTCCCCGGAAGATTTGCAGGAATGAATGCGCGGAATCATCCTGCGCGGAAACGCCCCCGTTTCCCTTTGAACGGCGTCAGGCTGGAGGCCGGGGAAAGCAAGCTATTCACCCTAAACTGCTGCAGGCCTGTTCCCGTCCGTCGTTTACCTGCGCTTTGTCCATTCATTGTATCACTGATGCCGTCACGAAGGCAACTTGAGTTTTCGTCCCTTTCGGTCCATAATGGAACCATCGCAGACGGCCGAATAAGAAGGAAAGGTGCATTTCTCATGATCGACCTGACCATCAAGAAGGATGCGCTGTTGCGCAACGTAAGAAAAGCGCGGGAAAACGGCGTCGTCATCCCGACTTTCAGACAGATGAAAGACCCGGCGCTGGTACCGGAAGCGGTGCGCGGAAGGCTGAAAAGCACAGGGCTGTGGGATATTGATCCTGTCAACCTGTTCCGTGTCACCTGGAAAAACGAGCCTGCCGAGACCGGCGGGCTGTACGGCGGGGTCAATTATATTGAATTTCCCCGGGAGGTGACCGGGGTGAAGGCGCGCATCGTTGCGCTGGTGGGCAAGTGGTTCCCCACCGGTTGCCACAAGGTCGGCGCGGCGTTCGGGTGCCTGGTCCCGAGGCTGGTCACGGGGCAGTTCGACGCGTCGGCGCACAAGGCGGTCTGGCCTTCGACGGGGAACTTCTGCCGGGGAGGCGCTTTCTTTTCACGGCTGCTGGGGGTCGGCTCCGTCGCGATCCTCCCCGAGGGGATGAGCCCGGAACGCTTCAACTGGCTGAAAACGGTTGCGGGCGAGGTCATCGCGACCCCGGGCTGCGAGTCCAACGTGAAGGAGATCTTCGACAAAACCTGGGAACTTCGCAATACCAGAAGCGACGCTGTGATCCTCAACCAGTTTGAGGAGATGGGCAACCATCTGTGGCATTACGAGCTGACCGGCAGCGCCATGGCCGAAGTGTTTGAGAAGATCAAGGGGCCGAAAGGGCATCTCGCCGGCGCCTGCTTCACCAGCGGAAGCGCCGGCACGCTGGGGGCGGGCGATAGGCTGCGCGAGCTTTACCCAGGGATCAGGATCGCGGCGGGCGAAGCGCTCCAGTGCCCGACGCTGCTGAACAACGGCTTTGGAGGGCACCGCATCGAGGGCATCGGCGACAAGCACGTTCCCTGGATCCACAACGTCAGGAACACGGACATGGTCATCGCGGTGGATGATGAGGACAGCCAGCGGCTGCTCAGGCTTTTCAATGAACCGGCGGGCCGTGATTATCTGGTGGGGGAGGCAGGTGTCACAAAACAGTTCGCTGATCAGCTTGGACTACTGGGGATATCCGGCATCGCCAACGTGCTGTGCTGCATCAAGATGGCCAAGTATTACGAACTGACGGAGAACGACCTGGTCATGACGGTGCTGACGGATTCCGCCGACCTGTACCGCAGCCGCATCCGGGAACTGGCGGAGGCGGATGGCGACTACACCGCCGCCCTGGCCGCGGGGGATTTCGCGCGGCACCTGCAGTCCGTCAAAACCGACCATATGCAGGAGCTTTCCTACCTGGACAGGAAGCGTATCCACAACCTGAAGTACTATACCTGGGTCGAGCAGCAGGGAAAGAGCGCGGAGGAACTCAACCGCCTCTGGGAGGATCCCGAGGGGACCTGGGAAGCCGTGCACCGGCAGGCGGCGGAGATCGACGCACTGATCGAGGCTTTCAATGAGGCGGCGCGCGCATGAAACAGGTTCTGGGCGGCCGCTGTGTCCGCTGCGGCAGGGAATTTAGCCATATCAAGGGGCCGGGCGCCTGCCCCTGCGGCGGCATGCTCGACATCGTCTACGATTACAGCGTCATCCGGCGCGCTGCCAGCCGGGAAACGATCTCCGGGTGTAGGGATTATTCCATGTGGCGCTACCGCGCCTTCCTGCCGGTCGGGGAGGACACCCTGATCCCGCCGCTTCGGGTCGGCTGGTCGCCGCTTTATAGGTCGGTGCGTCTGGCCCGCCTGACGAGCATTGACCGGCTGTATGTCAAGGATGACGGGCTCAATCCCACCGGCAGCCTCAAGGACCGCGCCTCCGCGATGGCGGTTGCCAAAGCACAGGAGGCGGGGGCAAGTGTGATCTGCTGCGCCTCCACGGGCAACGCCGGGTCCTCCCTGGCTGGCAACGCGGCGGCGGCGGGGATGGACGCGGTCATTTTCATTCCCTCCCGGGCCCCCCGGGGCAAGGTGGCGCAGCTGAAGATTTTCGGGGCAATGGTCGTCATGGTCGAGGGCAGCTATGAGGATGCCTTCCGGCTGTCCGCGGAGGCGATCGGCCGTTATGGCTGGTACGACCGCAACGCCGCGGTCAACCCCTTCATGATGGAGGGGAAGAAGACGGTCTCCTTTGAGATCGCGGAGCAGCTGGGGTGGCAGGTCCCCGACTGGGTGGCGGTATCAGTGGGCGACGGCTGCACCATCGCGGGCGTGTGGAAGGGCTTTACCGACCTGTTCGCTGCGGGCCTGATCGACAGGCTGCCCCGGCTGGTGAGCGTCCAGGCGGCGAACTGCTGTCCTATCCACAGAGCTTTGCATACGGGAGGGGATGTTGTGGCCTGCAGTGAAGACACCATCGCCGATTCCATCGCCGTGGGCGTCCCGCGCAACCCCGACAAGGCCATCCGCGCCATCCGGGAGTCAAACGGAATCACGGTGGAAGTGGAGGACGGGGAAATCCTGGAGGCCATGAGTGTCCTTGGCCGGACACAGGGCGTGTTCGCTGAGCCGGCGGGAGCCGCCGGGCTGGCCGGGCTGATGAAGGCTGTCAGGCAGGGCCTGGTGCCAAAGGACGCCTCCGCTGTGGCGATCGTCACGGGCAACGGGCTGAAGGATACCGTCAACGCCATCCGCGCCGCGGGGGAGCCCATGCGCGTCCCTCCTGACTTCCGGCTGCCGGATGAATGGCTCTTCCGGCCATGAGGCTGGGCTGCGTGCTGATGGCGTCAGGCCATTCTAGGCGCTTCGGCTGTGATAAACTGCTGTATCCTCTCCATGGGAAACCCATGGCCGCGCATGCGATGGACGCGCTGCCGGTGGGGTTGTTCGTTTGCACGGCGGTTGTGACGCGAAGCCCCGGGGTCGCCGCGCTGGCCAAGGCAAGGGATCTGGCTGTGGTAATGAACCCGGATCTGTCGGACGATCCGGCGGTCACGATCCGCCTGGGGCTTGACGCGATGCCGCCGGGACTGGACGGCTGCCTGTTCGCAGTCTGTGACCAACCCGGGCTTCGCACGCAAAGCATTGAAAGGATGGGGGCGGTCTTCGCCGCGGACCCTCAGGCTGTTGTCATTCTGTGTTATGCCGGCCGCAGGGGAAACCCCGTCCTTTTTCCCTCGGCGCTGTTTGGAGAGCTTTCGGCGCTCCCCCCCCATATGACAGGAAGGCAGGTGCTGGAAAGGCACCCGGAGCGCCTCTTTTTTGTGGAAGCGGGGGATGAAAGCGAACTTCAGGACATCGACACGCCCGAAGACCTGCGGCGCTTTACCAGACAGCCAGGCGGGGGAGATACCGGCCCCTGCCGCTCCTGATCACCCTGCCGTTGACCGCGCACAGCTCCCCCCCCAGAAGAACCTGCCGGGGGCTGCCGGAAGCCATGAAACCTTCCCAGGGCGTATAGTCCACGTTCTGGACTTGGTCGTTAGCGGTGATCACCCGCGCCCCGGCGGGGTCCCAGATGACCAGGTCGGCGTCCGATCCCGGCAGGAGGGCGCCTTTGCGCGGATACAGCCCAAAAACCCTGGCCGGATTCTCCGAGAGCACTTTGACCATATTCTCAGGTTTCAGGCCGCAGGCGGTCCAGACAAGCATCGGCCTGTGTTCGATGCCGGGCAGGCCGTTTGGGATCCTGGAAAAGTCATCCCGTCCCAGGTCCTTCCCCCCGGCGAAATTGAAACTGCAGTGATCAGTGGAAATGATGTCGATCTCACCTGATGACAGGGCGCCCAGCAGCGCCTGCCTGTCCTCCTCGCCGCGCAGGGGCGGGGAGCAGACGAACTTGGCCCCTTCGAAACCATCCCGGCCGTATACATCGTCATTCAGCGTCAGGTACTGGGGACAGGTTTCCACCAGCACCCTCTGCCCCGCTTTGCGCGCGGCCCTTATCTCCTCCAGTCCGCTCCCTGTGCTCAGGTGAACGACCCACAGCGGCGCGCCTGCTTCCCTCGCCAGCTGCAGCGCGCGCCTGACCGCGAGGGCTTCGACCTCGGCCGGCCTTGAGAGGGGATGATACCTGGGCTGCGTATACCCTTGGCTGAGCAGGCCGCGGACCCTGCGGTTGACTTCGTCGCCCAGTTCGCAATGGACGCCCACGATCAGGCCCAGTTCCCTGCCGGCCTCCATCAGGCTGCGCAGGTCGCTGTCGGAAATGCGCAGGCTGTCATAGGCCATGTACGCCTTGAGGCTTGTGACGCCCGTACGGGCCATCGACTCAAGATCGCGCCGGGTCCCGCTGTTCCAGCCGGTGACCGCCATGTGCAGCCCCCAGTCGCAGGAACAATGGCCAGTTGCCCTGCCGCTCCAGGTCTCATAAGCCTCCCGGAGCGTTTTATCCCTCTCCTGGGTCGCGAAATCGATGATCGCCGTCGTCCCGCCCGACAGCGCCGCGGCGGTGCCCGTTTCAAAGCTGTCCGCCGTCCGTGTTGCGCCCGTATCCATCTGCAGATGGGTGTGTGCGTCGATGAATCCAGGGAAAACAAGCATCCCGGAGGCGTCGATCGCCTCCGTCTCAGGCAGTTCGCCTCCGATCTGCTCGATCCTGCCGTCCCTGATCCAAAGGCTGGCATACTCCAGCCCTGTGCCTGTCACCAGTGTCCCGTTTTTGATATGGAGCATCCTGACGCCTCCCATCGTACCTGATGCAGCGGCTTTGCGTCTCTTATATCGCATTATCGTCTGATTGTCCCCGAATGGCAAGAAGAAAGCCATCCTTCACTTTCCAATGCGGGAGCATGAAGCGGCGATGCGCGTTTGACAGCCGCTTTGCCCCGATGTTATAATCCGTCATTGAACAATTGAAATGTGGGGGTGATCCTGATGAAGCCGGCGTTTCGCGTTGCGGGTTCCCTGTGCCTTGCGCTTTGCCTGCTCCTCTCGTCGTTGCCCGCGGCGGCGGAAACCGGATTCCCGGTCACGGTCGTCGACCAGGGGGGGCGAAGTATCCAAATCAAGGAGGAGCCCCTCAGGATTGTCAGCGGCTACTACATCAGCACCTCCATCTGCATCGCGCTGGGGCTGGCGGACAGGCTCGCAGGCATCGAAACCGGCGCCGCCAGACGCAATATCTATGCCCTGTCGCGGCCGGACCTGCTGGATATCCCGGATGTCGGCAGCGCCAAAGCCTTCGATCTGGAGGGCTGCGTCAGCCTTGAGCCGGACCTTGTCATCCTGCCCCTGAGGCTGTCGGACGCCGCGGACACGCTCACCCAGCTGGGCATCGATACGATCCTTGTCAATCCGGAGAACCACGATCTGTTGATGGCGGCTGTCGACCTGATCGGGCAGGCCGCGGGTGTGCAGGAGCGCAGCGGGCAGCTTCTGCAGTATTACCGCGAGAAGATAGATTTTATCGCGGGCTTGGCCGAACGGCCTGAAAAACCGACCGTCTATCTGGCGGGGAACAGCAGCTACCTCACCTGCGCGCCTGGAGGGATGTACCAGTCCTCCCTGATCACCGCCGCAGGCGGGGTCAACGCCGGAGCCGACCTGCCGGGCGCGGGCTGGGCACAGGTCAGCTATGAACAGATCCTTAGCATGAACCCTGAATATATCTTTCTTCCCTCCGAAAAGAGTTATGCCGTAACAGACATTCTCAATGATGAACAACTGCAGCCGGTTTCCGCCGTGCGCGACGGACGCGTCTTTGCGATGCCGTCCGCTTTTGAACCCTGGGATTCGCCTGTGCCCTCGGGCATCCTTGGCACGCTCTGGGCGCTCCATATTCTCCGGGAGGAGGATTATCCCGAGGAGGAGTTTATCAGGGACGCGGTGTCCTTTTACGAGACCTTCTATCACTTCACGCCCGATAAAGAACTGCTGACAGGGAAATGAACCGTCCGATCGCCCGGGGGAGGGCCGCGTTTATAACAGTCCTCGTTTTGACTGCGGCGGCTTTTTTTCTGTCCCTGCTCACGGGCAAGTACCCGATCCCGCCGGGCGATGTCTTCAGGCTGATTGCGGGAGGGGATTCGGGCGGCCTGGCGGGGGAAGTTTTCAGGACGCTGCGCCTCCCCCGTACAGTCGCTGCGCTGCTGGCGGGGTTCGGGCTCGGCATGGCCGGATTTGTGTATCAGACGGTCTTCAAAAACCCCCTGGCTTCCCCGGACATCATCGGTGTGGCAAGCGGCGCCAACCTGGGCGCAGCGGCCGCGATCGTCCTGTCCGGCACCTCCGCGGCTGCCGTGACGGGAGGCGCGCTGGCGGGGAGCCTCCTGGCGGTTGCGCTGGTGACAGCGCTGGTGCGTGTGTCGCGCCTGAACACGACGGCCACCTACATCCTGGCCGGGATCGTGATCACTTCGCTGGCGAAGGCGCTGATCATGGCGCTGAAGTATTTCGCGGACGAGGGGAACGACCTGGCCGCGATCGAGTTCTGGACCATGGGCAGCTTCGGCGGCGTGACGCCCGCCAGGCTGACGGCCATCCTCCCCCTCTTTTTCGCGGGGATCCTGGGGCTTCTTCTGCTCAGGAGGCAGATCGGCCTGATGGCGCTGGGGGATGATGAATCCCGCATGCTGGGCGTTCGCCTCGGGGTTGTCCGCGCCGCGGTGCTGGGATGTTCGACCGCGGTCGTCGCCTCGGTCATATCGGTGACGGGCCTGATCACCTTCGTCGGCCTGGTTTCGCCCCACATCGCCAGACTGATCCTGAAGCGGAGCAACTTCTCGGCCTGCCTGTTCAGCGGCTTGGCCGGCGGCGCGTTGCTCCTTCTGGCCGACAGCCTGGCAAGGACCCTCTACCGATCGGAACTGCCCGTCAGCATCCTGACCACCGTCGTGGGCGTTCCCTTCCTGGTCTATTTCATGCACAGGAACAGGCGGCGCGTCCTGTGAACGGGAAGCTTCGTGTTGACGGCATGCGGGTCGCCTATGGCCGCAGGGAAATCCTCCGGGGCGTTGACTTCACCCTGGGAGAAGGGGAAATGGCCGCGCTGCTGGGGCTCAACGCCTCGGGCAAGACGACGCTCCTGCGCGCTGTCTGCGGTCTGATCCCCCTCAATGGCGGGGATTGCCTGATCAATGGCAGGGGATACCTCCAATCTGATGAGCGCCGCCGTGCTAGGCTGATCAGTTACCTGCCCCAGCGCCACTCCAGGCTGTACGATCTTTCCGTCATGGATGTGGTGCTGATGGGCTTCAACCCGCACATCAGCCTTCTCGCGTCACCCGGGAAGCGGGAGCGTGAGGCGTCGCTGGAGGCCCTGGACCACCTGGGCATGAAGGATCATGCCGGGGAGGATTTCTCTCTCCTGTCTGAAGGGCAGAAACAGCTGGTGCTCCTGGCGCGCGCCCTGGTGCAGGATACCGGGCTGCTGCTGCTGGACGAGCCTGACAGCGCGCTGGATTATCCCAACCGCCACAGGGTGCTGAGCCTGCTCAGAAACCTCCTGAAGGAAGACGGCCGCTCAGCGCTGATCACCTTGCACGACCCGAACTTCGCCCTGGCTTACTGTGACAAGCTCCTGATGCTCAGGGACGGGCTCATTGTCAGGGACCAGGCGGTGAGCGGCTCCGGCGCGGGGGAACTGAGGGATTGCCTGTCCCTGGTCTTCGGCGCCGTTGACGTGATCGAATCACGCGGACGCTTCGTCATGCTCAAGGCTTAAAACTAGACGGATCCGCCGCGGCGCCTGCACCCGGTCGACGTGACATCCTGCCAAAAGAACACTGCCGGACAGGAGGACATCCCATGAAGACTCTCTTGAGGAACGGAACTGTTGTCAACGTCTTTACCGGACGGCTGGACCGGACTGATGTCCTGATGGAGAATGACCGGATCATCGGCGTGGACGCCTATGATGAAAGGGACGCGGATGTTGTCGCGGATGTCGGCGGCAAGTACATCTGTCCCGGTTTCATGGACGGACACATCCACATCGAAAGCTCGATGATCCAGCCGGCTGAGTTCGCCCGTGTCTGCCTGCCGCACGGCACGACCGCCATCATTGCCGACCCGCATGAGATCGCCAACGTATCCGGCCTGTCCGGGATCGAGTTCATGCTGGAAGCGAGCGAGGGGATCCCCATGACGGTCTACATGATGATTCCTTCCTGTGTTCCCGCCACGGCTTTTGACGAGTCCGGCGCCTGTCTGATGGCTTCGGACATTTTTCCGCTTTACAGGCATGAACGGGTCCTCGGCCTTGCCGAAGTGATGAATTATCCCGCCGTATTGGCCGGCGATCCCGAGATTCTGAGGAAGATCTCCGACGCGCGCAAGGCCGGGAAGATCAGCAACGGGCACGCGCCGCTTCTTTTCGGGAAAGACCTTGACCGCTACATCTCCGCCGGCATCTACGACGATCATGAGTGCACCGGCTGGAAAGAGGGGGCGGAGCGGATCGGCAAAGGCCAGTGGGTGATGATCCGCGAGGGGACCCATACAAAAAATCTGCATGACCTGCTGCCATTGTTTGACGAGCCCTATTCCCATCGCTGCCTGCTGGTGACGGACGACAAGCATCCGGCCGACCTGATCGGCAATGGGCACATCGACGCGATCATCCGCCGCGCGGTGGAAAACGGCAAGTCGCCCATCATGGGGATCCGGATGGCAACCCTGCAGGCGGCGCAGTGCTTCGGCCTGAAGGAAACCGGCGCTGTCGCTCCGGGATACCTGGCGGACCTTCTGGTCCTGGACGATCTGGACAGCGTCAAGGTGCGCGACGTCTACCGCCACGGCGAAAAAGTGGTGGATCACGGTGTCGTCAGGCCCTTTGAACGGCCGTTCATCCGGGCGGATATCTGGAAAGCCGTGCGCAACTCCTTCTACCTGGACCCTGTCAGCGAAAAGGACTTCCATATCGTACCGGAAGGGGAGAAATGCCGCGTCATCAAGCTGGTCCCCTGTCAGGTGATCACGGAGGAATGGATCGCCGGGATCGATTTCTCGAAAGGGAACGGCGTGGATCTGGGGCGTGACATCCTGAAGCTGGCTGTCATCGAGCGCCATATGAACTCCGGCCATATCGGCTGCGGCTTCATTTCCGGGCTCGGACTGAAACGCGGAGCCATCGCCTCCTCCGTGTCGCATGATTCCCACAACCTGATCGTCGCCGGAACCAATGATACCGACATGGCTTATGCTGCCAACCGGATCCGCGAGCTTGGCGGCGGTCTGGTTGTCGTTGACGGCGGCAGTGTCCTTGCGGAGATGGCGCTTCCCATCGCGGGCCTGATGGGAAAGAGGTCTGCCCGCGAAATGGCAGCCCAGAACGAAGCCGTCCGTCTGCGCGTGCACGATCTGGGTGTGCCCCTGGACATCGAGCCCTTCATGGCGATGGCGTTTGTCAGCCTGTCTGTCATCCCGAACATCAAAATGACCACAAAAGGCCTGGTTGATGTCAACCGGCAGGAAATTGTTTCTCTGTTTGTCAATTGAACTGCATATAGATGTATAAACATTTGCCAGGTACAGCCGAAAAAACTACACTTTGCTTGAGTTCTTTTAGCAGGCCCTGAATATCTTCCGGTAGTTTACTCCGCAAACGGGGTTAGGCAACGCAGGAGTGTAGCCTGAGCGGCACTTCAAATGCTGGTTTGCTTTGCTTAGTTGTTGGTGAGCAGATGAGTGAAACTTTAATTCTCATTTTGTACTTGTCGGGTAGTTTGAGATGCTGGTTGGAACAAAGTGCGCTTTCCTTGTCGTTCCAACTGTGCTAATGCCGCGTAGTGATTTTATTCTAAAATGAGGAAGGATCGCAGTCATTCTCTGAATAAGTGATAGGGGAGAGATGCGATGCATTTACCAGAATAAATTCGATACTTTCTACCACGTGACCAGAGCACATCGTTCACATCGATGGGGTCACTGGTTCGAGTCCAGTACAGACCACCACGGAACCCCTTGAGAAATCAGGGGGTTTAGCTTTGTAATCATCGAGAGGACAGCTTTTCTCTATGCTTTCCTGACGTCATATGGCATTGAAGATAATGCAGAATTGTGGATTTCCTATACAGTCTTTTCAAAACTGTTCGAAAGCCACTTTGAAGCAAAAACTTTTCTGCGCTCATTCTGTAAGAAAGGACAATGAATCCGCCACAGAACCGTTGAGGTATCAAAGGGTTACAGGTTTTTTATAAACCGCGAGGATTGCCATCTTCTTCTTTCCTGATGCCATATCCGATATTGGATCATTGGCGAAGAACTTACTGACTGGAGTCAGTACCACAGGATGAGTGGAATGAGTCTTATGGAAGGCTTTTGTGATTTTTAGTCGGAGCTGGTTCCGAAACATTTTTACAGGAGATGTTCCCAGCCACTCCCCAATCCCTGTATCATCCTGAACGACGCCCGTCCTCCTGCTCGTTTTGCGGATCCAGTCATACAGGCTGATTACGGTGTGTCTGACTGATACATATCCCCGCCTCCGCGAAACAAGGTTTTCGAACATATTTACATTTGCGCAATCTGCGCTATGATAGAGACATACAGTCATCCAAGCGTTTTTCAGGATGAGGGCATTTGTTTATGACTCATATTGTTTTCTGGATGTCTGTAATCGATTGAATGACAAAATATTATCAACTGGAGGACAGCAAATGAAAACGGTCAAGGACAAGTACATCCTGGTTGGCGCGGATTTCGCCGGTTATCCACTGAAGGAAGCCGTGGTGGAGCACTTGCGTAAGAAAGGGTGGAAGGTGACGGATGTCGGGGTGCGCTCACCGGAGGATGATGCACCGGAACTGATGTTCCACCGCATCGGGCTTCGGGTGGGCTCTATGATCTCAGAGGGGGAGTTTGAGCGCGCGCTGCTGTTCTGCGGGACCGGCATGGGCATCCATATTGGCGCCAGCAAATGCCCCCGGGTACATGCCGGCGTGGTGGAAAGCGTTCCTGCCGCGCTGCGCGCCATCACCGGCAACGGCGTGAACGTGCTGGCCATGGGGGCCTTCTACGTCGCCCCGCAGATGGGCATCGACATCGCGGAAGCCTACCTGAACGCTTCCCTGGGCAGCGGGTATGAATGGTGGGAGAACTTCTACGAGTTCCACAAACTGGCGATGGACGAGCTGGACAATTTCAACTATGAGGAGTACAAACGCAACGGGTTCAGGCTGAAGGAAACGCCTGTCATTCCGCTGAAGCTTGAGACTAAGCCTGACTGAGCCGGCGCTGCAGGCCCCGGTCCGGACGCACCACTTGTTTGTTCTTTCTTGAAAGAATGGCGCCAAATCGTACATGTTGCAATTGACAGGGGTGTGCGGCTGTGATAAATTTAATCAGCAACAGACAAAAACCAAGCCCGATCCGCACGGTTTTTGTCTGTCGTATCCGGCTCCGCTGGTCGGAGCAATAATATGAATGGAGGATTCACATGAAAAGAACACTGTCACTGGTTCTCTGCGCGCTGCTCCTTGTCTCCCTGCTGGGCACAAGCCTTGCGGAAAAGAAAGACTGGGAGATCGTTGTCGTTCCCAAGGACGCGTCCAATCCCTGGTTCGTCCACATGAAGACGGGCGTTGATGAATACGCACAGAAGCACGGCGTCAATGCCTACCAGAAGGGAACCGCTGAAATTGACGCGACGCTGCAGGCGCAGCTGATCGCTGACCTGATTGCCCAGGGCGTCGACGCCATCTGCGTAGTGCCTGTCAATCCCGAATCGCTGGAGCCCGTCCTCAAGCAGGCCATGGATGCCGGCATCGTGGTGATCGCCCATGAGGGCGCGACCCTCACCAACGTGCATTACGACATCGAAGCCTTCTCCAACGAGCAGTACGGCGCTTTCATCATGGACAACCTGGCAGAGGCCATGGGTGAAGAGGGCCTGTACACCACCATGGTCGCGCACGTGACCAACGCCTCCCACAACGAGTGGGCGGACGGCGGCGTGGCGCACCAGAAGGCCGTATACCCGAAGATGACGCTTCTGGAAGCGGAGCCCCGCGTGGAGTCTGAGGACAACGGGGACGTCGCCTACAACAAGGCCAAGGAGCTGTTCAAGAAGTATCCCGACCTGAAGGGCATCATGGGCACCTCTTCCTATGACGCTCCCGGTATCGCCCGCGCGATCGAGGAGCTGGGGCTGGTCGGCAAGGTCTTCACCTCCGGAACCGGCCTGCCGCTGGCCAACAAGGCGATCCTGGAGAGCGGTATCGTCAAGTCCCTGACCCTGTGGGATTCCGCACTTGCGGGGCAGGCCATGGTTTCCCTCGCGCTGAAGGTCCTCAACGGCGAGGAGATCACCGCGCCGGTCGACCTGGGTGTGGACGGCTACATGGCGCTGACCTTTAAACCCGGCAGCGACAAGGTTCTGGAAGGCCAGGGCTGGGTCGTCATCAACAAGGAGAATGTGGACAGCTTCGGCTTCTGATCTCAACTGAAACAGACGGTCTCCGCCGGACTGCCGGCGGAGACCGTTGACCTGTCCTTGGAGGGATACCATGCCGGAGAGCTTGCTCAGGGCGGTTGGCATTCATAAATCCTTTGCGGGGGTCCATGCCCTCAAGGGCGTCGACCTAACGATCATGCCCGGGGAGATCCACTGCCTTGCCGGGGAAAACGGCTGCGGCAAATCCACGCTGATCAAGATCATCTCCGGCGTGTACCAGCCGGACGCTGGCGTGCTTGAGTTTAACGGCAAATCGCTGCAGAAGATCACGCCCATCGACGCCATTCTGCTGGGCATCCAGGTCATTTATCAGGATTTCTCAGTATTTCCGAACCTGACGGTCATGGAGAACCTGGCGCTCAACAGCGAGCTGTCGGAAAAGCATAAACTGGTCAGCTGGAAGCGCATGCGAAGCATTGCGCAGGACGCTGTGACGAGGATCAACTTCGACATCGACCTGGACAGCATCGTCGGCACACTGTCCGTCGCCCAGAAACAGATGGTGGCCATCAGCCGGGCCCTGATGTTCAACGCCCGGCTCATCATCATGGATGAGCCCACCACCGCGCTCACGCGCCGTGAGGTGGATGCCCTGTTCAGGGTGATCCTGCAGCTGAAGGCGCAGGGGATCTCAATCCTTTTCGTCAGCCACAAGCTCAACGAGGTGTTCGAGATCTCAGAACGTTTCACCATTTTCCGCAACGGGGAGCTTGTCAGGACCGGCCAGACGAGCGAGCTGGATTCGGCGAAGTTCACCTACTACATGACGGGGCGCGAATTCAGCGAGCAAAAGTTCATCCCCGGGGAGATCGGAAAGGAACCGCTGCTGGAGGTCAGGAACCTGACGATGCGCGGCGCGTTTGAGGACGTGAGCTTCGCGCTTCGCGCCGGGGAGATTGTCGGCGTCACCGGTCTTCTGGACTCTGGGCGCAGCGAGCTGGCGCTTGCGCTGTTTGGCATCAGGAAGGCCGATAGCGGGGCCATTCTGGTCAAGGGAAAAGGAGCCGCCATTCGCAGCCCGCGGGACGCAGTCCGCCACAAGATCGGCCTGGTTCCCGAGGACAGGCTGACCGAAGGCTTGTTTCTCCCGCAGAGCATCGCCGACAACTTGATCATCGCCGAGATCGACCGCCTTGCAGGCCGCGCAGGGGTGTTTGACCGTGAGAAGCGAGCCCGTGAAATCGAAAGGCTGGTCAAGGAATTCGCCATCGCGACGCCGGACCCCCAAAACGCCGGGCAGACACTTTCCGGAGGCAACCAGCAGCGCGTCGTCCTGGCCAAATGGCTCGCCTGTAACCTGGACGTGCTGGTCTTGAACGGTCCTACAGTGGGCGTCGACATCGGATCCAAGCACGACATTCACGGGATACTCAGGGATCTGGCGCGTCAGGGCATGGGCATCCTGATCATCTCTGACGACCTGCCCGAGGTGATTGAAAACTGCTCGCGCGTGCTGGTGCTCAAAGCCGGAAAGATCGTGACGGAAATGGACGCGGACCATGCGGACGAGCAGCGGATCCTCGCCCACATGATGTAGGAGGGGCGGCTGTGAACAAAGGACTGAAAAAGCTGACAAAGCGGAACGAACCGTATATCTTCCTGGTCGTGCTCGCGCTGGCGCTTCTTATCCAGTTCCGTTCCGGGCAGTTTTTCACCGGAAACAACCTGGTGGACATCGCCTCGGCGATGGTCGTTCCGGGGCTCTTCGCGGTGGGGACCTTTATGGTGATCCTCTCCGGCGGCATCGACGTGTCCTTCCCGGCGCTCGCCTCGCTGACCAGTTACGCGACGACGAAGATGCTGCTGGACGCTGGTTATACCGGGGGCATCTGGCTGCCGATCCTGATTTCCCTGTCCTTGGGCGCGGCTCTGGGTGCCTTCAATGGTTATTTCATCGGTTTTTTGGGATTGCCCGCCCTGATCGTGACGCTCGGCACCTCCAGCGTATTCAAGGGGGTGATGCAGGGGGCACTCAACTCCGTGCAGCTGGCGACCATCCCGCCGGGTATGCAGGCCTTTGGCACCTCCTCGCTCTTTGTGGCCTCCAACCCACTCTCGGGCCTCACGTCGCGCATGCCCGTTGCTTTCCTGGTCTTTGCCTCGGTGCTGCTGGTCAGTTTCCTCATCCTTCGCTATACCTTCCTCGGGCGGGGAATCTACGCCATCGGCGGGAACGAGGTCAGCGCCCACCGAGCGGGTTTCAACACCAGACGGACGAAGTTCCTCCTCTATGTTTTTGTCGGGATGATGGCAAGCCTGGCCGGACTGATCCGCACCTGCATGATGCAGCAGAACCATCCGACCAACATGCTGGGCATGGAGATGAACATCATCGCCGGCGTCGTGCTGGGCGGCACGGCCATCACCGGAGGTACGGGCTCGCTGACCGGCTGCATGCTGGGCACCCTGCTGATCGTCATCGTTGAGAACTCGATGATCCTCATCGGCATCCCCACCATCTGGAAAAGCGTTTTCGTCGGCGCCCTGATCATCATCGGCACGGGTGTCAGCGCCTGGCAGGTCTTCCGCGCGAACCGAGTGGCAAAGGTCAGATTCTTCCGGAAGGAGGTGCCGACAATATGAGCGGGAATGTCAAGGCTTCCTCCCTGCGCGGGATACTCGCCGGCCGTAACGCGCACATATGGCGGCTCGTGCTGGTAATGGTTGGATGGATGGCGTTCATGGCGCTGACCAAGTATGAGAAGTTCTATACGCTCATCAACTTTCAGACCATGGCCTCCCAGTTTCCTGAGTTTGGGCTGATGGCGCTGGGGGTCATGCTGTGCATGATCACCGGAGGGATCGACCTGTCCCCTGTGGGGGTCGCGAACCTGACGGCCATCCTGATGGCGTTTCTGCTCAAAGCGCTGGTCGGCCCGGAAGGCGGGCTGCCGGGCTATGCGATCCCCCTGGTGTTTCTCCTGGGCGCATTGACAGGCTGCCTTTTGGGTGCCCTGAACGGCTTGCTGGTGTCCAAGGTGCGCATCCCTCCGATCCTGGCGACCCTGGGCATGAGCGAGCTGCTGGCGGGCGTCGCGATCGTTCTGACCAACGGCAACGCCGTCAGCAAGCTGCCGGTGGATTATGCCCTGACCATCAACAGCAGGATCGGCGGACTGATTCCGGTCCAGCTTGTCATTTTTTCCGTCATGGCGATGCTGATCTGGTTCCTTCTTAGCCGGACCACGTATGGCACCAAGATCTACCTGCTGGGCACCAACGCCCGGGCGGCACAGTACAGCGGCCTGAACAATGGGCGACTGCTGGTGAAGACCTACATGCTTTCCGGTGCCTGCGCGGCCTTGGGTGGACTGATCATGCTGGCCAACTACAACTCAGCTCGCGCCAACTACGGCGGCGTGTACGTTCTGCAATGTGTGCTGATCGTCGTGCTGGGCGGGGTGAGCCCCACAGGCGGCAGGGGAAGGATCTCAGGCGTGGTTCTTGCCATCTTCTTGCTGAGGATGCTGGAGACGGGCATCAATCGCTTCCCTCAGATCAGCAGTTATTATATCTCCCTGATCTGGGGCGGCGTGCTTCTGCTGGTCATGGTGCTGGATTACCTGACCAACCGCGGGACCCGCCCGGGACATGGAAAAAGCAAAGCGCCAGGGGCTTCGGCTGCCTGATCCCATCCTCTGTCCGTTCAGTTTCCATGGGAAATAAGAAGGCAGGACTTGGATGTTATGATGGCTTTGCAAGCTGTCACTTGGCGGAAACAACTCAGGTGCGTATGGCGATTATTCAGTATATACCAATATATCACTTCAGCTTTTGTTCCGCACCCCTGTATCCGGGATAAAATGGTAAGGCGGATTATCCTGGATTTGTACAGCAGAAACCTTAAGATCATCCGACTGCCAGACAATCCGGATTACTGGGTCAATACATAATCTTTTAGTTATTGATCGAAAGCAGTTCCTTCAGCATTCGTGTGAACCTGTCAGCCTGATCCCGGGTGAGGCTGTAAGGAGGCTTTAGGATCACTGTGTTGGTGTCCTTGCCGTAGAGGATGTTTGCCGAGTCAAGCCCCTCGTAGACCCGGGATGCCGTTGTGTTCCCGCTGAACTGTATGGCGATCGCCAGGCCTTTGCCGCGCACCTCATGGATTTGGCTCTGGAATTGTTGTTTCAGTTCGAGCAGGCTCTCCATGAGGAAGCTTCCCACGGAAGATACGTGTTCCAGTAGCCCCCTGTCCAGAAGCTCCTCAAACACCGCGCAGGCGGCTGCACAGGCATGGGGGAAGTCCCCGGTGCCCCCGCCGATGGCCTGCGTGAACCGCTTGTCCGGCGTCTGGGTCAACAGCAATGCGGCAATGTGCTGCCCGTTGCCCAGGGCTTTTCCCAGCAGCAGAATGTCAGGGACAACCCCTTCCTGCTGATAGCAGTACATTTTCCCGGTGCGCCCCATGCCTGACTGGACTTCGTCAAGGATGAGAAAGATTCCCCGCTGCCGGGTCCACTCGCGCAGCGCTTTCAGGTAACCAGCAGGTACTGACTGGATGTTGGATGCCTGCAGCGGTTCGATGATGACAGCAGCGATATCATGGGCTGAAGCATATTCGACGGTATCCTCCAAAAAGCGGATGCATGCCAGGCCGCAGTCAGGCTGCATTGAATGGTAGGGGCAGATCCCGCAGATTGGATAAGGTACATATACGATCCCTGCGGGGACCGGGCCATACCCTGACTTTCTTCTTGGTATTCCCGACATGCCGGCGCTCATCCAAGTGCGGCCATGAATGCTGTGCCAGAAACACACGATCTCCGACCGGCCCGTCATTTTCTGCGCCAGGCGCACAGCCCATTCCACGGCTTCCGAACCTGAAGAGGTAAAGTGTACGTCGCTGAAGACGCCTTCTGTCGTCTGGGATAGGTAACCGATCAGTTTCCTTTTATAAACGCTGTGTCCGGACGCAGTCAGGGGGGAGGCCAGGGCCTGCTCCATTGTCTGGACATAGTTGCGGTTATTTTCTCCCAGAACAACATTGAGCTCGTTCAGATTGAGATACTCCGCGCCATGCTCGTCATACAGCAGTGCGCCTTCCCCCCTGACAAACAATGGGGCCGCCATCTCCACAACTTCATTCATCCGGCGGGCTACAGCGGGAACTTGCTTGTTTTCAATCATTCTTTTCATTCCTCATTGCATCAGATTTCGAAAAATCACCCGTTATCCTTATTGATTCGGCATTCTTTTATGCCGCATTCAATGTCTGTGTTCCCGGGTATCCGCTCCCTCTCACCATCCTGACATTCAGGGTGAATTTGCAGCCCGTCTTTCCATAATACAGACAATAAATGCAACCGGCTGAAACTGTCAGCTCGTCCTTGCAGACAACGCATATGCACAGCGTCAACTCTTTCCTGATGTTAGCATAAACTGCTGTTCTGTTCAACGCCATGCAAGGCGTGTCTTGCTGAATCGTTCCGTTCGCTGCCAGGATCCGTTGCAGGAATGACTCCTGATACTTGCCGCCGCTGCTTCAATCCCATCCGGAATGATGCCGACTTCAGGATTGGAAATCCGAATGTGCAGTATCGTGGATTGGACAGAAATTCCACAGTCCTTTGTGTTGCTGGATACTTCGGATGGTTGGGGGATCAATGCAGAAAAAGGACATTTTGTGAAACGTTTACTCACCCCCGTCATATTGTATACAATTTTTCCCCATGCTATAATTTGGCCGAAGCAAGCAGAGTGGCATTGACGGTGCATGGGGTATGGACGCCTGTTAACGGTCTGCTTCTGATTGTAAGGCATCGGATCGGCTGAACTTGAGCGCGCTTGCCCTGAGGAGTGAAATGTCCTACGGATACTACTGCAAAAGCTGCAACCCGGAGCGGCCAGAGCGGATGGATATATCCATTTTCAAGGGCTTTCCTTTCTCCATTGGAGCTTCTGGTGATTTTTGCCCCTTACGGGGAACCCTTTTCGGAAATTGGCTTGGCGGAGGCAAGTCCCTCGGCTTCGCGTCCCTGAACAGCCGAAATGCCAGGTTAATCTCGGCCCCGAGGGAGACTCTGCCTTGCATGGCGGTCCGATATCAGGCAGCCGGAACAGGTAAAGGGCAGAGCCGCTGTGGGTTCCATCAAGGAAGAAATCAGCGCCTGAACGCGGCGGTATCTCAAAAATCTTCGCATCATCAGATGCGCCAAGGAGGGAAATTGGTTGAGCGTCGATCCATATAAGGCGGGCATGCTCAAGGACAACACCTATTTCGCCAAGACGGATATTGAAAGCCGCCTGGTGGTTGTTCTCCAGTGCACTCTGGACAACCGTACCCTGCGGCTGATTCCGCAGCAGTCCCGTGCGGTGCGGAAACATGAAGTCCATGAGCTCATCATGACCGACGAGCCCTCTGCCGGACCGAACAAGGAAGTCAACCGCGTCGGCTACTTCGGTTTCGTTGAGATTCTGGAAGGCGGCGTCATCATCAAGGGCGATGAAGTGCTGTGCGATGGGGAACTGATCGGTCACATCGCAGGATTTGATGAGACGCACATGCCCAACCACCAGAACATCGTCATTATCGGCGACAACCGAGCCACCGGGGCTGAACGCGGTGTTTTGCTGAACGCAAAAATCACATTCAGGCACGTTGTGGCCTGACGGATGATTTTCGATGCCAAGAATAAGACACATCAGGAGGAGAAACATGGTTGAAGAAAAACTCAAGGAAATGGGGATCCAGGTCCCGGCCGCTGCCAAACCCTTGGCAGCGTATGTTCCGGCCGTAAAAACTGATGGCTACGTCTACACCTCGGGCCAGATTCCGCTTGTCGACGGCAAACTCTGCTGCACCGGGAAAGTGGGCAAGGACGTTGCCCTGGAAGATGCCTATGCGGCGGCAAAAATCTGCGCCATCAACTGCCTCGCTGCGATCAAGACCGTCGTTGGCTCCCTGGATGAGATCAAACAGGTTGTCAAGGTGGTGGGTTTCGTGAACAGCGCCCCCGGTTTCAGCGCCCAGCCAAAGGTTGTCAACGGCGCGTCTGAGTTCCTGGGCGAGGTGTTCGGCGATGCCGGCAGACACGCGCGCTCCGCGGTGGGCGTCTCTGAACTTCCCATTGACTCGCCGGTCGAAATTGAGCTGATCGTAAAGCTCAAGTAATTCCAGAATCCCAAAACTCATTATCAAATACTCGCACCGGATTGAAAGGAGAAAAAAACATGGCGGCACCCAAGTACAAGTTCCAGATGTACAAGAAACTCCAGGCTGAAACTGCTCAGATCTACGATGAGGCATGCAAGTTCGCCGAGAGCGTGTTCCCGGCCAGTCGAAAGGGTACCTTTGGCCTGACCGGAGCAGTATCCGGCTGTCCCGCCCCCCTGCGCAAGGATATCCTGAAAGCGTCTGAGGAAGGCGCGACGAAGGTCATCCCGCTGGCCGGCCTGGTTGAGCAGGAACGTGAAATTGTCAAAGACGTTTATGGCGACGATTATGATTGCTGCCCCGTTTCCACCTGCGAAGGCGGCCTTTGGGTCGCGATCGGCTCGCTCTTTACCCCCCCGGCGCTCGGCATGGGCGATTGCTACCGTTCCCGGTATATCGCGCCGCTGGAGAAGCACATGCACCATCAAGCCGGATATGGCCGTCCTTTCCCGCCCAAATACAAGGATTTCATCGCCGACAGAGGGTCGACAGCCGGTGAGCTCGGTTTCTACGGAAAGCGCCAGAACAATACGGATGTCGTCATTGTGCCTCTGGCAGGCGCCAAGTACGACGTGCACGGCATCAAGACATGGCCGGTCCCGCTGCTCACGGAAGTTGATCCGAAGGGCTCCTACGAGAATCTGAAGAAGGCCGCGGCGATTCACGCGGCATACCTGACGGGCATCGTCTCTCTGGGATATGAAACGCCCGGTTACGGTTACGGCGAACATGACGAGGACGGCGTCCCGAAGCTTCAGAAATACATCAGCAAGGTCGCGCAGGAGTACAACATCCCCTATGTCATTGACAATGCATGGGGACTGCCGTTTGTCGGCTGCAACATCGTGAAGAATGGCGCGGACGCGATCGTGTACTCAATGGACAAGGCGACCGGCGCCGAGACCAGCGGTCTGATCATTGGCAAGTCCGACGTCATGGTGAACATCCGCCGCTCCATGGGCATGCATGGCGACCGCAACGGCACCGGCGCGTCCTACGGCAAGGCCGCCTACGTTGGCTTTGACCCCGGCAAGGAAGCCCTGCTCACTCAGATCCAGGCACTGAAAGTCCTCCGGGACCACCCGGAAGTCCTGACCAAACCCGTTGACGACCTTTATGACATCGTCGTTGAGGAATTCTCCGTACTTCCCAAATCACTCCTCAGCGGCTTCAAGTTTACCAAGAGCTACAACTCAACCGCGGTTGAAGTCAATTACGAGGGCACCTGGGCGAACGGAAAGATGGGTGTTCCGATCTACTCCATTGAGGATATGTATGCCGGATCTCACCAGATCCAGAACGGCATGTCCAGGATGGGCATCATCCCCACCATTTCCTACGACGGCAACATCTACATCTCAACGGGCCTGGGCACCACGGACGAGAACGGCGCGCTGCTTGAGAAGGAGACCCGCTGGGCGCTGAAGTGCCTGGTAAAGCTGATGGAGATCATCTGCGAACACGCGGGCATCCTGTAAATCCCCGCCGGGGGAATCCGCCGATACGGGAATCGGCGTTCAGAGCGCCGGTTCCCGTTTCGGTCTCAGCCAGGATCAGCACCACTAAGGACTCAAACAGACGGGCGGACTCCCCGATGCGAGGGTTGTTTGCTTATCAAGATCAATGCCCCGGACCGAAATGTTTCCTGTTGTATCAAACATTGACCGGATTTGAAGGAGGGAATACATGATCAAAGTTGTCATCATCGGCGGTGGCTGGTCTGGCGTGGGCGCTGCTGTGGCGGCAAAAAACGCCGGGGCTGGGCAGGTCGTTGTGCTGGAGCGTACCGATATGCTGCTTGGGACCGGCCTGGTCGGCGGCATCATGCGCAACAACGGCAGGTTCACAGCCACTGAGGAAGCCATCGCGATGGGCGGTGGTGAGGTTTTTGAAGTCATCGATGAAAACTGCAGGCACAGGAACATCGAGTTCCCCGGCCACAAGCATGCCAGCCTTTACGACATTGCGACCATCGAGCCTTCCATCCGCCGCCTGTTGGATAAAAAGGGCGTTGAGTACATGCTGCAGGCACGGGTGACCGGCGTGGAAGCGGAGAATGGAAGGATAAAGGGAGTCAAGCTGGCCAGCGGTGAAATGATAGAAGGCGACGTGTTCGTGGAAACCACGGGCACAGCCGGTTCGATCAGCAACTGCACCAAGTACGGCAACGGCTGCTGCTGCTGTGTTCTCCGCTGCCCGACATTCGGCAACCGGGTCAGTGTCGCTGCCCTTCTGGGGATCCAGGAAAAAATGGGCAGGAAGGCGGATGGGTCCGTCGGCGCGATGAGCGGTTCATGCAAGCTTCACAAGGATTCGCTGTCCGTTGAAATCCAGAAAAAGCTCAATGAGACCGGCGTATGCGTTGTCAGGATCCCCGACGAACTCAGGAAAGGCGAGGCAGCGCTGGCAACCAAGGCTTGCCAGCAATACGCGCTCAAGGAATTCAATGAGAACATCATCCTGCTGGATACAGGCCACGCAAAACTGATGAGCCCGTATTATCCGCTGGATATCCTCAGGAAGATCCCGGGGTTTGAGAACGCTCGGTTTGAAGATCCGTACTCCGGGGGCATCGGCAACTCGATGCGCTACCTGGCCTTGTCCCCGCGTGATGACACCCTGAAAGTGACGGGCGGTGTCAATCTCTTCTGCGGCGGTGAAAAAGCAGGCCTGCTTGTCGGCCATACGGAAGCCATTGTCACCGGCACCCTGGCGGGCCGCAACGCAGTTGCATGGGCTGCCGGCAAGGATTTGCTGACGATCCCGCAATCCCTCGCCATCGGAGACGCGATCGCTCATGTCCGCGAGATGATGGAGACAGAAGAAGGCATCGCATTGAAGTACACCTTCTCCGGCGCGCAGTATTTCAAACGCATGCAGGAACTGGGCCTGTACGAGACCGACGTGAAAGCCATCCGCAGCCGCGTTGAGAATGCCGGCATGACCAACGTATACAAGAAGAAGCTGACATAATTGCCCACTGCATTCTTCCGCGCTGCCCGGGCGCGGAAGATTGCTTTTCTGACAGGACCGTCACTGCGGCGCAATTGAAGGAGGAACAAATGTCCCAAATATGGCAACACGTCATGGACGCGCTGGATGTAGAAACCTTTCTCGCATGTGAGAGCGAGGAGGAGGGGAAGAACCTTGCGTTGACCATGATGAAGGAATTGGGATTTTCAGATATTGATGTCGTTTTCTGTCAGTTCCAGGGGCCCGGAGCCCGCGTTCGCGTACGGGCCTACCTGTACCGGGCAGGTGACTCATATCCCTGGCTTGACCTGGAAAAATCAACGGAGGCGAAGAAAGCATGAAAGACAGGAAGCGGGTGTTGCTGGCGCCGATAGACCCTGTTCACGACATCGGGCTGAAAATGGTGGGCCGCAGTCTTTCAGAAGCCGGGCATGAAATCATTCTGCTCGCCCCTGACCTTCCGCTTGAGGAAATTGTGCAGACGGCGCTGGACAAACACGTGGACGTGGTTCTATTGTCCCGCACGGTCGGCTACGGTGTGGCGGAACTGCTGTCCCGCTTCAACGATCTTGCGGACGCCGCAGGGCTGCGCGATCAGGTGAAGATCGGCATCGGCGGTATGGCCATCCGTCCGGAACTTGCGCAGGAACTTGGATTTGACGCAGGCTTTGGCCCTGGAACAACGATGGAGGAATCCCTCGCTTTTGTTGAAGGGCGGCCTTATGAGAAAGACGTCCGCCTCACCCAGAAACAACGCCCCTGCGTCGCCCAGGGTCACAGTTATGAGTATCTGAACGACCGTATCCGCGGCCTGCTGGAAGTCATCGCCTCGCGGATCGCGGCATGGGCGGAGGAAAGGACAAGTCCCGGTGTTGAGCGCGCGCGTGTGCGCGACGAACTCTGGGATATGGACAAATGGCGCTCCGGTGAAAAGATGGCCGAGTTTGAGGCGGCGTATGCGCCGCTTTGCGAGGCTCTTGTCCGCAGTTATTATCAGAAGGGAGTGCTTCACCCCAAGACCCGCCGTTTTACCGCGGAGGAAGCTGACAGCCTCAACACCTTCCTCACAAGGACCGCGCTCTTCATGAACACGCCCAGGATCCAGCACACCCTTGAGAAGCCGATCATATTCAATCAGTACGGCACTGGCTGCCCGATCATGGATATCACACATATCAAGGTCAGCGAAGCCTGGGGTGCGGACGGCGTGGTGCATTTCGATCCCTCCTGGGGCGCGCGGACCGAAGGCCTGTTCGACGGGTTCATCACTCATTCCGAAGACGGAACAGTGATCACGCCCGACAACCTCTTCCACATCCATCGCTCTCTGGAACCGTCTACCCTGTGGCAGGTACGTGCGCACCGCGGCCTCAATACGCCTGAGACGGTGGTCCTCGCCGGAAAAATCGGCGCGCATATGACCAAGATCAACTTCTGCTATGGTTCGCTGGGCGCTGGGACAGACCCTGAGAGGCTGACCGTCGATGCATATTATGCGATGAAGTATGCCAAGAAATATGACCTGCCCTTTGACGTCGTGACGAATGAGGAGCTTTGCGGCGTTCCGGCATACAAGGCGTTCGCAGGCATGCTGATTGTCGCGCAGCTTGCGCGTTCGCTTGGCTGCCGCCCTGTGCTCCAGCCGCTTTTCTGTTATTCGCCCGAGGTGATGATCAGCAAGCAGATGGAAGATAACTATATCGATTTCAACGCCGCGAAGATCATCGCGCTCCGATCCATCATTGACGCGCCCATCTGGCCCGGCGCGCCGATCGCTTTCCTGACCCAGACGGAAGACCGCGTTCAGTCCTCAGCGGCGACCGCTTTCCATGCGAGCCTTTCCGCGATGCTCGGCGTGGACGCCATTTCCATTGCTTCCTCTGATGAAGCCTATTCCGGCGGTCCCATCACCGTGTCCTCCAAGGTGGACACCCTGCGCGCGGTCGCGGAAGGATTCCGCTTCCATGGCAGGTCAAAGTTTATGCCTTCAGAGACTGCCACGCGCTGGGCTGAGGATATTGTCCGCGGCATCGAAAGCGTGTTGGCTTCCGTTGCTGAAAAGGGGAACTTTGTCAGCGCCCTGTACGAGGGCATTCTTGGCAGCCGTGAGGACGGCGCCTATCCGGGGCGCGCCGGAGCTCACACGGTCAGCAAACGGTCCACATGATGCGGCAGGTTGCGATCGGCATCGCCGGGACAGCCAAGAACACCGGGAAAACAACGACCTTGTCTTCGCTTATGGACGCACTGAATACTGATTCTTCGCTGCGTATCGCACTGACCAGCATAGGCTACGACGGGGAAAGCTTTGACAATGTGACCGGGCTTCCAAAGCCGCGTATCACGGTGCGAGAAGGCATGTATGCCGCTGTGGCTGAACGTTGCATGATGTTCTCCCGGGCGCAGCTGGAGGTGCTGGAGGATACCGGGATCCATACGCCGATGGGAAACATCCTGATCGGACGGGTCGTCAGATCCGGCAAACTCATCATCTCAGGTCCCAACAAGCGAAAAGACCTTCGGGCGGTGCTGGATTGCCTTGAAACGCATGGCGTGCGACTCACAATCATCGACGGCGCTTTGGGGAGGATACTTCCCTTTGTGGAGACGGATGGCATCATCGTGGCAACCGGCGCTTCCCGGTTTACTGATTTGAACCTCCTGAGCGCCGATACAAGGGCGATTCTTCATATCCTGGGAAGGCCTGTACTGAACGAGCTGGGAAAAGTCGCGGACTTAGGTTCACTTTTGACGGACAGGGCGTATTCCGAGTTCCTGCTCAAGGCAAACGATGCGCGGACCGTCCGGTTTTCCGGCATTGTGATACAGAAGTACTTTGCCGCCATGGCAAATGAACCGGGTCTTGCCGGAAAGCGCCTGCTGTTTACTGACCCGCTGAAGCTGCTCATTTCAGGCATGCCCCAGGAGACAGATGAAACGCTGTCTGTTTTGGACCAAATGTCAGTGGAGGTTGGCGTCGGGCGCAGCCTGCGTATCCTCGGCATGACCATCAACCCGTACTATCCGCGCTACCGCGTGAACAGGCAGGATTACGAGCCTGCCTATGTCGACAGGGACGCGCTGTTTGATGCGCTGAGCCAATGCTCGGATGTCCCGTGCTTTGATATCCTCAGGCAGGGCGCTTCAGCGCTTGCCGGCAGCGTCCTCTCCCTTCTGGAAGACCGGGCTGAACACCTGCGGACGACTGGCAGTTGCCCATCTATTTGCTGACAGACGAACGACTCATCAAGGAGGAAGAACAGATGGCTCCGTATGTACGTCCCTCCGGCTCCTGGGTGGCCCTGGTGACTCCCTTTGACAAACATGACAAGGTGGACTTCGGCGCGTTCAAAGTGCTGATTGACAGGCAAATCAAGTACGGCAGCGGCGCGTTGTTCATCCTGGGCTCGGCCGGCGAGTCGACTTTGCTGGCCCAGGAAGAGAAACGGGAGATCATCCGCGAAGTGATCAAAATGACAAAGGGACGCATCCCCACCTTTTTCAGTGCCAACGCCGCCAATACCCGGGACAGTGTGGAACTGGCGCGGTTCGCCGAAGCCGAGGGGGCGGACGGCGTGATCTTCATGGTGCCGTCCTACTTGCTCCTGCCGAAGAATGCCGCATTCCAGCATCTGGACACATGCATGGGCTCGGTCGGGATCGCCTGCGGCATCTACAACAACCCTTCCCGCAACGGGGTGATGATCGAAGCGGAGACCATCTGGGAGCTGATGCAGCGCCACCCCAACTTTATCGTGGACAAGGAAGCGGTATCCGATGTACGCCACCTGGTTCAGGTAAAGCGTCTCTGCGGCGACCAAATGAGCCTGCTTTGCTGCGATTACCCTAAATACTCCATCGTCATCCCGACCCTGGCGCTTGGGGGCAGCGGCACCGCCAATATCGGCGGCAACATCATCCCCGAGGAGAGCGCGCACTATTCACGGCCCTGGACCAGCATGCAGGTCGCCCTGGAATGCCGGAGCGAGTATTTCAAATGGTTTCCTTTGCTGGAAAAGCTGTACCACCTCTCCAACCCCATCGTGATCAAAGCCGCCTACAGCATCCTGGGCCTGCCCGGAGCCATCCTTCGCCTGCCCTATATGGACTACGCCGAACCTCACTTCAGCGCACTCAAGCAGATGATGAAAGACATGGGAGTCATTGAGAAATATGGCCTGCGGTAAACACTGTGCGATGGCCATGAATTGACGGACGCGAACGTTCTACTAGTATGTTGGAGCGCAGTTTTGTGTGGGCATCAGGATCGAAGGGATCATCATTCAAATCAAAAATTAAACAAAGAATGACGATTTTTCAGTTGAAGTTTTCCGACAAATGGATGTACAATGTCTTCAGTAGAAAAGCAAGCATTCGCCCCTGATTTTGTAAAATCCAGCTTGGTTGTGAAGTTCTTCTTGATGAGATGCCGATAGGTTCCATGACATTCGACCGGAGAAGCAATGATGTCCTAAGCCCTGGAAGTTTTCATGCTCTGCTGGAGGGGAGCAATACCAGTTCGATATTCACAACATTTTGGAGGTGTGCTGATGGTGGAGGCTGCGCAGGATATTCTGAAAGTAAACGGATTGAGCACATCGTTTTTACTGCGGGAAGGTGAAATCAAAGCGGTTGACAATGTTTCCTTCTCTCTGAAAAAAGGCGAGGTGCTGGCTCTGGTCGGTGAAAGCGGAAGCGGCAAGACGGTCGCGTGCTTGTCCCTGCTGCGTCTGATCCGCTGGCCCCCGGGAAAGATCAAGTCCGGTGAAGTGATATTGGACGGACAGAATCTGTTCGACATTCCGTTAAAGGACATGCACAAGATTCGGGGCTTAGGGATTGCAATGATATTGCAGGAGCCTATGAGTTCCCTCAACCCTTCCATAATCATTGGGCGTCAGATTCAGGAAGCGGTGGAACTGAATCAAGGCTTGAGCGGTGAGGAGGCCAAGAAAAAGGCCATCGAGATGCTGGAACTCGTGCGTATCCCTTCACCGGAAAAACGCTATTACAACTATCCTCACCAGCTGTCGGGCGGAATGAAACAACGCATCATGATCGCGATGGCGCTTTCCTGCAAGCCGAAGGTGCTGATTGCCGATGAGCCGACAAAATCCCTCGACGTGACGATTCAGGCGCAGATCCTTCGCCTGATGCAGGCGTTGCGGAATGATATCGATACAACCATCCTGTTTGTAACGTCTGACCTCGGCATCGTGGCAGAGATGGCGGACCGTGTCGCAATCATGTACGCGGGGCAGGTCATTGAGATCTGCGATGTTTTCAAGCTGTTCACAAACCCTGCCCATCCGTATACCAAAGGCATCATGAAGTCCATCATGGCTCTGAAGACCGGCGAAAGGCTGAACATCATCTCTGGCGACCCACCAAACCTGATGGCACTGCCGACGGGATGCACATTTCATCCCCGCTGTGACTACTGCCAGGAAAAATGCAGAACCGAAGTGCCGCAATACGATGATATTTCCGGCGAAGGTACTCACATGGTCCGCTGTCACTTCCCTCTTGGAGTAGACAAGACACAGGCGGAAGGAAAGGGGAAATAGATCATGGGAATGGGGAAGTACATTCTTCAGCGCCTTGCGTTCACCATTTTGGTCGTGCTTGTCATCTCGATTCTGGTTTTCGTGCTGACACGCGTCGTCGGGAACCCGGTGGATATCCTGCTGCCCTTGACCGCGACCACTGAACAGCGCGAGTTGCTGACAAAGCAGCTTGGGCTTGACCGCCCGATGATTCAGCAGCTCGGTGATTTTCTGAAGAGCGCAGCAACGCTTGATTTCGGGGACTCATGGACCCAGCGAAGACCGAGCATGGAGGTCATATTTGATTATCTGCCAATCAGCGCGCTGTTGATCCTTTGCGCAATGGCAATCGCGGTTCTTGTGGCTTTTCCTTTGGGGATCATTGCGGCGTATAAGCGCGGCTCGCTGCTTGACAGGTTCTTGACCGTATTGTCCCTTGTCGGCATTTGTATGCCTCCATTCTGGATAGGCCTGATGCTGATGTTTTTCTTCGCGGTCAAGCTGGGTTGGCTGCCTACGTCCGGCATCGGTACATGGAAACATTTCATTCTCCCCGCAGTCACCATCTCATTCAGGCCGATGGGCAACCTTGCCCAGATAGTGCGATATGAGATGACGCAGCAGCTCGGAGAGATGTACGCCATCACCGCCAGAGCCAAAGGTGTCAGGGAGATCAACCTGCTGAGGAAACACGCGCTCAAGAACATCATGACCTCCTCCATCACCATGATCGGAAATGACTACTGCAAGCAGCTGGGCGGACTTTCCGCGGCTGTCGAGGTCGTGTACGGCTTTCCGGGATTTGGTCATTTGATAAAGGAAACCATCCAAAGCATGGACTACCCCTTGCTGCAGGCAGAGGTGTTCTTCACTGCTGTCATTGTGTGCTTGATCAATCTGATTGTGGATATTCTCTACGCGGCCTTCGATCCGCGGATCAGGTATTAGGGAGGGCGAAGGAATGGCGAAGAAAAATACGATAAAGAACACAGCCAAGAAAAAGGTTACCCTATGGAAACGCTTTCGGAACAACAAGGCGGCTCTGATTGCGTGCATCGTGCTGATCGTCCTGCTTACCATGATATTTGCAGCGTCAGTATTCACCAGTTACAATGTAAACACCAGCGACCTGCGTGCACGCCTGTCCCCTCCCGGCACGCCGGGCCGTGCGGGTAACAGCAACCACATCCTGGGAACTGACCAATTGGGCCGTGACCTGTTCGCGCGGCTTCTCTACGGCGGCCGTGCCTCATTGCGCGTCGGGTTCACTGTAACAGTGATCGGTGCGATTATCGGCATCGTTCTGGGGCTCAGCGCCGGTTATTTTGGCGGCTGGACGGACATGATCATCATGCGGCTCGTTGATATATGGTCATCTGCGCCAACGCTGCTGATCGCCATGACCGTCGTTATGATCATGGGACCAGGTGAAGGCAACCTGATCATCGCGCTATCCATCGCAAGCTGGACGCTCTTCTGCCGCATGGCACGAAGTCAGGCGCTTGTGATGCGAAACTCACCGATGGTCGAATCCGGACATGCGATCGGCGTATCAACCCCTCAGATCATGTCCAAACACGTTGCCCCGAATATCCTTTCGCCGCTTGTGACGACGTTCGTCATTGAAACCGCGCACTTCATCAACGCGGAGGCCAACCTGAGCTTTCTGGGCTTTGGCGTGCAGCCGCCCGATACTTCATGGGGGCTGATACTGGGCGAAGGCCGCAAGTACCTCGTCCAGGCACCGTGGATCGTCATCTACCCCGGGTTGGTGATAGGTATTACCGTGCTGTGCCTGAACCTGATCGGGGACTGGATCCGTGATGAATTCGATCCGCTGGCCGTCAAGCACTAAAAGAGAGGAGGCAGAAGGAATGATCAACGATGAAAGCATCAAGAAATCGCTGGTTTCTGTAAGGAATATCAAGAAGTATTTCCCCGTAGGCGGCGGTTTGATCAGCAAGGCCAAGTCGTATGTCCATGCGGTGGATGACGTATCCCTGGATATCTACACTGGTCAGACGCTGGGGGTCGTCGGCGAGAGCGGGTGCGGAAAGACCACGATGGGCCGGCTGGTTCTGAAGCTTTTGAATAAAACCGCCGGAGAGATCTATTTCAAAGGCGAGGATATCTATAAGTACAACAAACAGCAGGCCAAGCATTTCCGTACCAAGGCGCAGCTCATTTTTCAGGATTCATTCAGCTCGTTTGACAGCCGCAATAAAATCGGCAAGATCGTCGGGGAACCTCTGGTCGTCCACAACGTGGCCAAAGGTCAGGAACTTGAGGACCGTGTGGCGGGGCTGCTGCGCACCGTGGGTTTGAAGCCTGAGCTGATGGATGAATATCCGTATACATTGGCCGCCGGGCAGAAACAATGTGTCGGCGTCGCGCGCTCGATCGCGCTGTATCCGGAATTCATCGTGGCTGATGAGCCCATTTCCGCGCTGGACGTTTCTGTCCGCGCCATGATGCTCAACCTGCTCAAAGATCTGCAGAAGAGTCATAATCTGACCTACATGTTCATATCCCATGACATTCGAGTCGTACGCTGGCTGTCTTCCCACATCGCGATCATGTACGTGGGAAAGCTGGTCGAGTACGCAGAAACACCGGAGGTCTTCGCGCATCGCCTGCACCCATACACCGAAGCGCTGCTGACAGCTGTCCCGATTGAGGATCCGACGCTCAGGCACATCAAGTGTGAGATACTCCTGGGCGAAGTTCCCTCCCCGGTCGATCCGCCTCCGGGCTGCCGTTTCGCCCCAAGGTGCTTCCTGGCAAATGAACGCTGCTTCAAGGAAGACCCACAGCTTGAGGAACGCAGACCGGGGCACTGGGTTGCCTGCTTCGAGGATTTCGAGGGCCAGGCGGAAATCTCCTGACGCGCGGTACAGCGTCATATCAGGTCTTAGCGGGCCAAATGCCCGTTAACAAAGAAAAGGCGCCCACAATACTATGAGGAGGAGAAACAATGAAAAAGACACTGACCCTTCTGCTGACTGCCATCATCTGCCTGGGCCTCGTCATGTCCGCGTCCGCCGCCGGCCGCGCTGACAAGGAAAGCATCACCATCGCGCTGCAGGGCGAACTGACCACGCTGGATGCCCAGTATCCGGATGACGGCAACATGCGCCCCATCACACAGAACATCTATGATACGCTGTACGTCCTTGAAAAGGAAACACTTGAGCCCAAGCCTTGGCTTGCAACCGGGATGAACCTGGTGGACAGCCTGACCTGGGAGTTCAAGCTTCGCGAAGGGGTCAAGTTCCATGACGGCAGCCCTCTGACAGTTGAGGATGTGGTATTCTCGATCAACCGCAATATCAGCCCGGAACTTAACTCCCAATTCCTCAACAGCGTAGACGCGATTGACCATGCGGAGGCGGTGGACGCCAATACATTCCGTATCGTCACCAAAGAGCCCGACCCGCTCCTGCTCAAACGTCTGACACTGATTCCGATTCTCTCAAAGGCTTTCACTGAGGCGCATACCGCCAACGAACTCACGCTCGTCGCAAATGGCACGGGGCCGTATAAGTTCGTTGAATGGAAGTCCGGTTCCCACGTAAAGATCACCGCAAATGAAAACTATTGGGGCGAAGCGCCTGCGATCAAGAACGCGACCTACCGGTTCATCGAAGAAAAACTGACAGCGCTTTCCGCGCTGCAGGCGGGCGAGGTTGACCTTGCAGTCAACATACTGCCCGAGTATGTTGAGAACACCCCCAAGGTATTTACAAACACCTCCTTTGAAACCTACTGGGTCCGCTTTAACCAGATCCCTGAAAACAACAGCGTTTTCAAGAACAAGGACCTTCGCCTGGCCGCTAACTACGCAATTGATTTCAACACGATCGCGGAAGCCCTTTTCCTGGGGTACGCGACACCCTGCCAGGGGCAGATGGGCCGTGATGGTTACGTTGGGTATAACCCGAACATCATTGAGTACCCGTATGATGTTGAGAAGGCCAAGGAACTGATGAAAGCCGCCGGCTACAACGGGGAAGAGATCGAATTTGTTTCCCAGCGCGGACGTTGGCTGAAAGACGGGGAACTCACCGAGGCCATCGCGTCCTATCTGTTGGAAGCCGGGTTCAACGTCAAAACAAAGATCCTATCCTGGAGTGAATGGCTGAATGTGCTCTTTGACAAAACCAAGGCGCCGGACATTATCCTCAGCTCCAACTCCAACGACTTCTTTGATATGGATCGTCCCTTCAGCGCCTGCGTGCTGAGCACCAGCAGCCAGTCAGCCATGAACAATCCTGAGTATGACGCGGCCATTCTGGCTGCCCGCCAGGAGCTCGACACGGCAAAACGCCAGGCAATGTATGAAGATTTGGCCGCCAAGTTCCATGAGGACCCGTTCGCGCTCTACACGCTCTCAATCAATGACCTGCACGGTGGGGCGGCCGATTTGAACTGGACGCCGCGCCGCGACACCAGGCTGTACCTCATTGAGATGTCTTTCTCTGACTGAACAGGGATTCTATGAATCCAACTGGTAGTAACCTGAACGATACCTGAGGCAGGGCTGTGGGGGCAGAATCCTTTTGAAGTCTGCCCCCACTTTATATTCTTATTCGAGGAGTTGTCTTATGCACCGGCAGGATCTGCAGTTTGAGCTGGCATTCTATCGACGCCTGGAATACATGGGCATTCTTTATTTTCACCCGAAGCAGTTGGCGGTCAAATATCCGGATGTGCTTTTTTTCATTATGTATGTCTGCAACTTGCTCTTGAATAAGAAATTATCCTTAAGCGGCGCGAACGCCATACAAAGCCGATTGAATCACAGCCCTGAGGAGTGGCTGCAGATCCTCAATTGGGAAGAGGGCCGGCCATACACGCCGCCTTGCAAAGTAACCGCATACAGGGGGTATGCAAGGAGCGCGATGACGTCATCGCTGTATTTCAGGAAGAACCTGCACTTCCGATTTGGTTGTATGGGTTTTGGCTTTTTCTCAAACAAGAGGCACTTTGACCGTTGTGCCTGCGGAAGTGTATTCGGCTTGATGGAGACCATTTATAGAGTGAACTCTTCTGTCTCGGATGATCTTGATATCGGCCGCCGCGTATCAAACTCTGAACAGATCCAGACACTGTCGATGATTTGGAAAGCGGCTTCGGCTGTCGGACATCTTGAACTGGGGAAGGAACTGTACAAAGGCAACTGGCGCGCCGTAGCGATCGCCCTGTATAGAGAACTGACGGAAGACGACTCTCCAATTTGTGCAGAAAGCCCTGATATGTCGACGCCTTCCGGCGTTTCCCGGGTCATTGGCTCGCTCAAGGCAGGATTGCCATTCTCTCAGCATGGGGAAACCCCAAACCAGATATTTGAGGATGCGCAGGAGAGAGAAGATGCAACTAACTTTCGGGGCACAGGCAGCTGAACGTTTTTCCTATATGAAATGAATTCGGCGAATATGCCCTGATGCAAAACTACTTAACGCTGTTTCCCTTTTCTTTGTCATCCTACACATGCTGCGGCTTCTCCTCAACCGTTCGGTTTCCATGAATCCGGCGAAACCTTCTACCGATTCAAAGCGTCAGTGCTCTCGTATGGTAAAAGGTGTACGAACCATTTATCCCGGAGGCAATGCATGATCATCATCGCCCTGCTGGCACTACTGTTATTCCTGGGCTACTTCAATTTTTCATATCAGGTACTAAAGCGGCAGCTTCGCATGATGCAGCAAGGCGATTATCGCTTTGAAAAATATGTGGATCTCGCCAAGACGTATCGAAAAACCGAAAGCATGTGGGTGATGGTCGGCTCTGCCGCTGTCAGTTTTCTGGCACGGAACAATATACCGATCCTGCAGTATTACCTGCTGCATATCATTGTATTTGCCACACTTGGTTTATTGCACAGGAGAAAACCGGTGGAGAGGTCACCCGTCATGGATGGCCGCATGATCAGGCTTTCTGTGGGGGCTGTCGTTCTGTTTTTCGCCTTGCTGCTGTTGATGGGTGTCTTGTTCAGGCATTCTTTCTGGTGGGAACTGCCTTTTGTGCTGACTTTTTTAGGATTTTTTTCTGATATCTGGATCATTCTGGCCAACTCCATTCTGCGCCCGTATGAAAAGCGGCATATCAGCAAACGTTTCCGTTCAGTCAACAGCATAGCAGCGGTTCTTGCCAAAACGCGCGCGGATTCCGGACGAAAGCCTCTGCGCATTGTCGGTGTTACGGGCAGTTATGGTAAGTCAAATTTTCTCGATATTGCTTCACAGATCCTCAGTACGGAGTACCAAGTACTGCGCTCGCAGCCTGACAAGGCTGGTTCGCTGGAGAACGCGGAAAAGCTGATCCGTGAAGGCCTGACATCCGACTGTGACCTGATGCTGATTGAGATTGCTTCCAAACACCAGGGAGATGTTAAGGAGTTTTGTGCGACACTGATGCCGGACTTTGGCGTGGTCACCGGCATTGCTGAACGGAACATGGGAACTTTCAATTCTATCGACCAGATTGCAGAGACGCAGATGGAGATAGCGGATTGCCTGCGAACATCAGATGGATTGCTTGTGCTGAATTATGAGGACGGTATCCTGCGGAAACAGAAGGCTGATTCTCTGCCCTTGCTGCGTTATGGCATTTACCAGGGCGGTGGAGCACCTTCCCATTTGGATATCTGGGCGTCCGATATCAAATACCGTCTGGGAGGCAGCGAGTTTATTCTTCATGATAAAGCGCAGCTCAGCTGCGCTTGCAGCATCCCTTTGACGGGGGCTTTCAACCTGCTGCACTGTATTGGGGCGATCGGCCTTGCGCTGCATTCAGGGATGACACTTAATGGAATCCTTTCTGCTCTTCCCGCAATCAAGCCCCGGAAAGGATACCTGCGCGTGCTGCCCGAAGGGGAGTGGCTTTCTTTCATCAGCGAAAAGGCAGCCCTGTCCCGGCGTGGACACAGTTTTGAAACAAGTTGGCCTGCTTCCATCACGGTGGTGGATGACAGCTTGCAGACCAGCCTTGAAGGCGCAAAGGATAGCCTGACCATGCTGAAGGATTGTGAGGGATGCCGCATCCTGCTGACACCCGGTTTACGCAATCAGGGAAGTCAGGAAGAGGAATATAACCGACGCTTGGGCCGGCACGCCGCGCGCTGCTGCGATAAAATGGTTGTGATCGGCAAAGAAGCTGTGTCAGCGGTCGAGGATGGTGCCAGTAGGGGAGGTTTTGCATCTGATGACATTTATCCTGCGCTTGATGAGAAGGATGCTCTTCAAAAGGCAAGCCGGCTCGCATGGGAAGCGGCGGATGTGGGTCGACAAGTTTTTCTGATCATGCTTGGCCGCTGACAACGCGAGCACGCTCTATGGCTATTGGATGATATGAAATTCCTGATAGTCGTGGTTGGATGAACACGCATCGTGCATTGGACACTTCCCAATATGGAAATGGTGCTTGCTGGAAAATGCACTGCGGGGAATCATCCCCGATGATCTGCAGGATCGGGAATGGTCCTTGCTTGACAAGGAGCTGTCATGGCTGAAGGCGCTGAACGGAGGAAACCGGACCCCTTGTTTTTTCTGTGTGTCCCTTTGATAATCAAGGGCAATGGATTGCAATGAAGGGGGTCAAATCGTATAATTTTCATACAGTCAGTTCTATTATGAGAGGTTCCGAAAAGCCTTCAGCCTGGGAAGGGAAGCGGATGAACGGGAAGCACGGGTGGGCTTTATACGGGCTGAAACAGAGCCATCCTGCTCCATGTGACTGTCAGCCGCCGCAGCCCGGCAATCAAGTTCCTTTTTCCGGCAGGGGCCAGGTTTGCTGTCTTTATCTACCTATTGTTTTCCAAAGTCACGGGAGGCTTAAGGGTTACCTTTCCTTTCCTGGATTGTCCCAAATCGTTGATTGAACAGGCTGCCATTTGAGCGGCGGGATGTTCATTGTCAGGAGGACGAGATGAATCGGCTGACAAGAATCAATAATGTCCTGATTCTATTATTTTCCTTGCTGCGAGGCATTAATTACTTCTATAAGAACACCTTGCTCCAGGCAATATCGGCGGCGGTACTGCTGATTGTTGTGTTCAGATCCCTGCCAAAAATGAAACCCGCCACGCGGGCTGTGATTCTCGCTCTGATCCTTGTCGGTTCAGCGCTTTTGATTTTCAAGCGTGTGAACGCCATCAGCTGGCTCAATGCTTTATTGAGCAACGGGAATTTTGCCATGCTGCTCATCCTGGCGCCGATGATATCCGCGCCATTCTCTTATGAGGATTATCAGGGTGAGCTGAAAACGCTGGCACAACTGCGCATGAGCAACCTGTTGAGTTTCCTGCTGCTGATCAGCGTAACCACGCATCTGTTGGCGGTCATGATTTCCATCGGCGCGATGCTGATCAACTACGAGCTGATGCATCCGTTCGCTAGGCTGTACAGGGCGGAGGAACCTTTCCTGAAAACCCTCTCCCGCAGTTATAGCTCCTCTGGCTTTTGGTCTCCGGTATGGGGGTCGGTGATCGTGTTCACTGCTTATCCGGATGTTCATTGGATCTCCAGCATCCCCATCGGCATTGCGCTGACTGTGTTGTTCAATGCGATCAATCTTTTCTCCGTATGGTTGGAGATGCGCCGTTTTCCCGGCCGATACCCGGATGCGGTAGCAGAACCCGGGGCAAAACTGAACAAACGTATCCTTGGGAAGCTTTTGGTTGTCGCCTCCGCAATGATCGGGGCCATCGTGCTGCTCAATCATTTTACTGGCTGGGACCTTATGCTGATCGTTTCAATCATTTCACTGCTGTTCCCTCCCGCTGTTGCCTTGATTCAACGGAAAGTTCCGGAATACCGCACAGAGATGGACCGATATTGGCGTGTCCAGCTGCCCAAATCGGGCAGCCAGGTCGCGATGTTCCTGTTCGCAGGGTTCTTGGGCAAATCCCTTTCCATCTCCGGCGTTGGAGATTTGCTTGTAAATCTCCTGCCATCCTGGCTGACCTCCCGTCCCGGCCTGATGTGCGCAGCCATCATGCTGATGCTCATCATCCCCGGCATTCTGGGCTTGCATCCGGTGGCTACCGGCACAGCGATGGTTACTGCGCTTGTACCCGCGAACCTTGGGCTGACCAATTTGACTTTTGCGCTGACCATCCTGACCGGGTGGCTGATTACCATCATGATGGCGCCGTTTTCGGCTACCGCGCTGATGCTATCATCCTTCAACGGCAGGAGTTCGTATTATAACTCAGTTGGCATCAACTGGCGTTTTTCCATTGTCTGTGTTGCGGTGTTTTCTGTCTTGATCAGTTGGATCGGCCCCATGCTCTCATAACCGGAGCGAAACGGGAATGTTGACTGGTCATTGCGGGGTTTGCTTTGTAAATCAACGGGACGTGTCAGGGAATCAACGAAAAGGGTGCCTGCTGGCACCCTTTTCATGAACGGGCGGCAATCCTGCCGTTGAATTGTCAACCCAGGACGGGTCTATTTGCAGAGGTTCTTCAGCTGTTCCCAGCGCTTGTCGACTTCCTTCTGATAAAGCTCAATCACCCATTCGTTCCCCTTCTTAAATAGATGGCGGAAGCGCCCCTGCGTTTTGAGGAACTCCTCGATGGGAAGCTTTTGCTTTGGCTCATAATTGAGCTTCCATTCGCTGTCGGTCACCTCATATAGCGGCCAGTAGCAGGTTTCAACAGCAAGGCGGCAGATCTCCATGATGTCCTCGGACGGATATTTCCAGCCTCGGGGGCAAGGCGCCATCACGTTCAGGAATGCCGGGCCCTTCGTATAGATCGCTTTCTCTGCTTTTTCATGAAGGTCGCGAAGGTTCTTGATGAACGTCGTCTGCGCAACATATGGAATGTGATGCGCGGCCATGATGGCGCAAAGGTCCTTTCTGTACTGGGGCTTGCCCAGCGACAGCTCGCCCGATGGAGTTGTCGTTGTGTCGGCGTACATCGGCGTTGCGGAGGAGCGCTGGTTGCCCGTATTCATATAAGCGCCATTGTCATAGCAGACATACACCAGGTCATGGCCCCGTTCCATCGCGCCGGACAGGGACTGAAAGCCGATGTCGTAGGTGCCGCCGTCGCCGCCAAACGCGATGAACTTATAATTCGCGCTGATTTTTCCCTGGCGCTTGAGGGCGCTATACGCGCTTTCCACACCGGACAGCGTCGCTGCGGCATTTCCGAACGCCGTATGGATGAAGCTGTCCTTCCATGCGGTGTATGGATACATGAAAGTCGAGACCTCAAGGCAGCTTGTGGCGCTGCATACGACCGCCTCATCCTCTGGGTGCAGGGCACGCAGGATACTGCGCACGGCGATTGGGGCGCCGCAACCGGCGCACATACGGTGTCCGGATGAAAGGCGGTCATTGCGGCCCATCAATTCCTTGTAAACAAAAGCCATTTTGATGTCCCTCCTTATTCCCGCACGCCCAGGTAGCGGTATGGCTCGCTGATGTCACGATTGCTTTCAGCGCTGATGAGGTCCTCAAATACCGATGTCAGATCCTCAACGCGAACGTCCCGGCCGCCAAGGCCGTACACATAGTTGATGGATATTGCGCGATTTCCGGCGTTGAACAGCGCGGAACGGGTTTCCGCTCCGAGCGGCCCGCCGTTTCCGGAGAAACTCTCGGCACGGTCCATCACCGCGATGGCCTTGGCGTGCTTGAGCGCCGCCGCGATCTCCTCCGCCGGGAACGGGCGGTACAAGCGGATCTTGAGCAAGCCGGCTTTTATTCCCTTCTCCCTCAGGCAGTCAACCGCTTCCTTTCCGGTCCCTGCAGCTGAATTGATGATGACCATGGCATAATCGGCATCGTCCAGCCTGTAGGCTTCAAACAAGCCATATTTCCTGCCGGAGATCTTCTCAAACTCACTGGCAACTTCCAGGGCGACGCGTTTCGCGTTCATGGTGCCCTGTACTTGGGAACGCTTGTGCTCCAGGTAATAAGCGGAGGTTGCGTATGG
>CAUJDI010000054.1 GCA_963169565.1 Bacillota bacterium
GTGCATCTGCCATTGAGAAACGATGATCCCTTCTACACCGTGGAGGGGATCCGGGCGCGCGTGCCGCATTTCTACAGGAAATCAGCGTCTGTCATGGAACAGGCGGGACAGCTCACCTTTGGCGGCGATCTGAGCGGAAAGGACGGGAAGTGACATGGACAGATCAAGCGGTATGAACTACGCGCCTTCAGGAAAACCGATGCCTGTCGTGAAGTCCGGGGAGTTCCTGTTCTCCGCTGTACGGCTGGATCACGGCCATATCTACGGCATGGTCAACGGCCTTATGGAAGCCGGCGGCACATTGAAACACGTATATGACCCGGATATCAGGAAGGTCGAAGCGTTCAAAAAGGCGTTTCCCCAGGTGCAGGCCGTACGAAGCGAGGAGGAAGCGATTGATGCTCCCGGCGTCCGTCTGATCGCGGGGGCTGCCGTCACCAGCGAGCGCTGTGCCCTGGGCCTGAAGGCCATGCAGGCCGGAAAGGACTATTTTACCGACAAAGCGCCGTTCACGACGATGCATCAGCTGCAAAGCGCCAGGGACATGATCGCCCGGACCGGACGGAAATACATGGTGTACTATTCAGAGCGCCTGCACGTGGAAGGCGCCGTCCTGGCAGGGTATTTGATCGACCGGGGCGAGATCGGCCGGGTGATCAGCGTGACAGGCTTTGGCCCGCACCGGCTGAGCGCAGAAAGCCGGCCCGCCTGGTTCTTTGAGCGGGAAAAATACGGCGGCATCCTGTGCGACATCGGCAGCCATCAGATCGAACAGTACCTCCATTTCTCCGGCGAGGAGGATGCGCAGGTCCAGATCAGCCGCGTCGGGAACTATGCCCATCCCCGGTATCCGGAACTGGAGGATTTCGGGGACTGCGCCATCACGGGCAAAAGCGGCAGCACCCATTACTTCCGGGTGGACTGGTTCACGCCGGACGGGCTGCGTACCTGGGGCGACGGGCGCACCTTCATCGTGGGCACGGAAGGATTCATCGAGATCCGGAAATACATCGACCTGGCCGCGGATCATGCGGACGGCAACCATGTTTTCCTGGTCAACGGAAGAGGCGAACAGCATTTCAATGCCACAGGGATGACGGGCTTCCCTTTCTTCGGTCAGCTGATTCTGGACTGCCTGAACCGTACTGAACACGCCATGACCCAGGCCCACGCGCTCAAGGCGGCGGAGCTTTGTCTGACAGCCCAGGAGAATGCCGTCAAAGTGACCGGGCCGTGACCGCCAAAGAAACCGGAGAACACAGCCGGCATCGTTGCATATCAAGCATCGCGGCAGTTTTCTGCGGTTCACGCCAAGATGGCCGCTGCATAATGAAATATCACTTTCGCCAATGTTTGAGGCTGTAGACTTACCTAATCCTGTTGAGTTTCAGAGGACATAGCCCACTGGCAATATCGTATCACCCAACTTGACCGGGCGGGCGCGAAGAATTGCATAACAATTCATTCCTCGTATATTACTGGCCGGGAGCGCGTCACCTGCCTTTCCCATTCTCATCTTCGGTCAAGGGGATCACGTCAGCTGATCACAATGAATCGCATAATGTATGCATTTCTGAAGTTTTCCGTGGTAGAGGATGCTGCTTGTTTCTTCTGTCAGGCGCATCCCGCACTTCTCCATCACCCGGCGGCTGGCGGCATTGTCGGTGAAGGCGACCGCCTTCACCTCCCGATAACCCATCCGGAACAGATCCCTGATCACAGCGGACAGGGCTTCCGTGGCATAGCCCCTTCCCTGATGGCGGAGGTGGATCACATATCCGATTTCAATGGAGCCGTCCCTGATGTCCACGTCGTTGACAAAGCCGATGAGTTCACCGTCCTTGTAAATGCCCTTCTCGTAATGCTCATCGGAAGAGGAGAACACCTTCAGCTTTTCAAACATGGCGGCAGCGTCCGCCGGGGCGGCGAAATCCGGGATCATGAACGTTTCCTTGATGCTTTCGTCTGTGAGAAGCTCCATCATGCGAGCCTGGTCCGCATCGGAATACGGCCCGATCAGAAGCCTTTCAGTATGCAGCAACGCAAAGCCCTCCATCCCAATCATCCATCGCATTATACAGCGGATCGGGCGAAGCGGAACAACTGGCGCTTGCTTTTGAAGAGATGATCAGGGTGCGGGGTTCGTTTGCCGGTCGGAATCGCAGGGCTATAAAGGACACTTTTCCGTCCTGAAAACAGGACGTACAGGGCTGTTTCTGCCGCCGCATTCTGAGTTCCAAGGCAATCACGGGATACTCGGCATTAAGGCTGCGTTCGCTCCATGCGGATACCTGCCTGGATTGACAGGGCAAATCCCGGATGATAGGATCCAGTCTGACACAGGAAGAATCGGAAAATCAGCAGACCATGACAGTATATGAAGCCAAAGGACAGCGCTGGCTGAAGGAAAAAGAAATGAGCAGCAGCACCCAAAATGAAAGGACCGTCCTTCAGACAAAGCGGCTGCTGCTGCGCGCACTGTCCGCGGAGGATCTGACGGATTTTCATGAGATCATGTCAGACCCCGACGTGGTGCGCTTTGAACCCTACAGCCCGATGACCTTAGGGGAATCGGAGCGTGAGCTGGAATCCCGCGCCGGGAATCCAGAATTTGTCGGGATAGTCGACAGTGAGAGCGGCAAGCTGATCGGCAACGTCTACCTTGGCCGCAGGGATTATAGCGCGCTGGAACTGGGTTTCCTGCTGGGCAGCAGGTACTGGGGAAAAGGCTTTGCCAGGGAAGCCTGCGAAACGCTGATCCGCGAATCTTTTTCCCGCGGCTTTCACCGGATATACGCCGAGTGCGACCCTGAGAACACCGCGTCCTGGCGGCTGCTTGAGCGGCTTGGCTTCAAACGTGAAGCTCATATTACGCGCAATGTGTACTTCCGCACCGATACGGACGGCCGGCCCGTCTGGAAGGATACCTACATCTATTCGCTGCTCAATGGGAATGGATAGCGCCGCAGGCGGCGCCGGAAGCGATGGGGCAAACGGAAAGGAACGGAAGAGCGGCCGGACAGGCACAGGATGTCCCGAAAGGAGCCTTTGGTGCGCAATTTCAAGCTGACTCTCTGCTATGAGGGCACGCGGTACAGCGGCTGGCAGAAGCAGGGCAACACTGGCAGGACCATCCAGGAAAAGCTGGAGGCTGCGCTGGGCGAGGTCCTCGGCCATCCGGTCGAGGTGGCCGGATCGGGCCGCACGGACGCTGGGGTACACGCAAGGGAGCAGGTCGCCAGTTTCCATTCCGGCACGGATCTCCCCCGGGAACTGATTTTAGATGGGTTGAGGAAACGGCTGCCAGAGGACATCGGGGCAGTCTCGCTGGAAGAAGCGCCGGCCCGCTTCCATGCGCGGCTGAGCTGCATTGAGAAAACTTACGTCTACCGGGTCTGGAACAGCGACAGCCCCAACGTGTTTGACCGCAGGCTGATCGCGGTCATCCCCGCAGTGCTGGATCTTCACGCCATGCACACGGCAGCCGGGATGCTGATCGGCACTCATGACTTCAGCGCTTTCTGCGCCAACCGGCACATGAAGAAATCCGCTGTCCGGACCTTGAAATCCCTTACGATTGAGCACCTTGGCAGCGAAGTGCGCTTTGTCATGACCGGAAACGGCTTTCTCTTCAACATGGCGCGGATCATCGCGGGCACCCTGCTTCAGGTCGGGCAGAACGAAAGGCAGCCGGATGAGATGGCCGTCCTCCTCGCGTCAAAGGACCGGCGCATGGCCGGTCCCGCTGCGCCTGCGCAGGGCTTGACCTTATGGGAGGTCAGGTATCCGCAGGCTCAATGAATCAATGGTTGAATATAGGTTCATGAACAAAGGACCGTCGTATCCCTGATAGGACGGTCCTTCAATGAATGATGGATCAGTGCGCCGGGTTCATTCCCTGACAAGCCGGATGACATTCCAGCTCAGCGCCGGGACCGTCACCGTGAACGTACCGCCGTCCATTCTGCCGTTCATCCCCTTCATCGGTTGGACGTTGTCCGGATCCGTTTCAGTGTTCACAGCCTTGACGTCGTCATGATGCAGCAGGATGTGCTCCTCCGGCCTGAGTTTGCCGAATGCGCGCAAGTCGCAGGTGAGGAGGATGTCATCCTCCATGTCGCGGTTGACGGCAAAGAGGGTGAGGGAGCCGTCCTCCTGAAGCACAGCGGTGGCGTCCAGCAGCGGCACGCCGCTATAGTCAGAGCAGTCATAGGTGGGAGAATCCACAACGGGCCGCAGCGCGGTGCCCCGGCCATAGCGGCTGGCATGCATCAGCGGCCAGTAGATCGTCTGCGCCCATGCGCCGCCGCCGTTTCTTGTCATGATGGGCGCGATGACGTTGACCAGCTGCGCCATGCAGGCGATCTTCACGCGGTCGGCGTTGCGCAGCATGGTGATGAGCATGCTGCCCACCAGCAGCGCGTCTTCAAAGTTGTACACGTCCTCCAGCAGCGGCAGCGCCTTGCCCCATTTGTCGCGCTTGACGATCTCGCGGTCCTGCGCGTTGGAGTGATACCACACGTTCCACTCATCAAAGGAGAGGTGCAGTTTCTTCTTGCTGTGCTTCTTGCCGCCCACCGCGTCGCAGATGGAGACCACGGTCTTGATGAAGGCGTCCATGTCCATGCTGCGGGCAAGGAAGCCCGGCGTGTCCCCGGTGGGGTTGCCGTAATAGCGGTGGATGGACACATAATCCACGTTGTCATAGCACTCATCCAGCATCCCTATCTCCCAGTCTCCGAAGGTCGGCATGCCGTAGGCGGAGGAACCGCAGGCCACCAGCTCAATGGAGGGGTCCACCCACTTCATCATCTTGGCCGCCTCATTGGCGGCGCGGCCGTATTCATACGCTGTCTTGTGGCATATCTGCCAGTGGCCGTCCATTTCGTTGCCCAGGCACCAGAGCTTGATGCCGAAGGGTTCCTTCGCGCCGTTTTTGACCCGCAGGTCACTCCAGGCGCTGCCGCTCTTATGGTTGGAATACTCCACGACGTTGCGCGCGTCATCCGGACCCCTGGAGCCCAGGTTGACCGCGTACATCACCTCGGTGCTGACCTCCTTGGCCCACTGGACAAACTCGTGCAGGCCGACCTCGTTGGTCTCCGTAGTCGACCAGGCCAGGTCCAGCCGGCGGGGCCGCCTGTCCCTGGGCCCCACGGAGTCTTCCCAGTTGAAGCCGGAGACAAAATTGCCCCCCGGGTATCGCACGACGGGCACGTCCAGCTTCCTGACCAGTTCCATCACGTCCCGGCGGAAGCCGTTCGGATCCGCGCTGGGGTGTCCGGGCTCATAGATGCCACCGTAGACGGCGCGGCCCAGGTGCTCGATGAAGGAGCCGTAGAGGCGCCTGTCGATCTGCCCGATCGAATAATCGCGGTCCAGTATCATCCTTGCTTTCTTCATGGTCTGCGTCTCCTTGGGATCATATTTTCCAGCCGAATCGATTCCCTTCGTATTCCCGGAGCGTATCAGTGCTGTTCCGCGGTATTTATACCATCATATCCGGCGTCTGGCAATCCGTCAGGGGTGTTGCACTGTAAGGATTCAGGACGGCATATCTATCACAAGCCGTAATTTGACAGCCCCTTGGGAACTTGTTACTATTCCATGCCAGCCGTGAGATATTCAGGAAACCCAGCAGACAGGTTCTCGTCTTCACTTGCAGGCCGCGAAGGATCGATCGCGCCGCTTTGCTCAGGACAGGCATTCCATCCAATCCCTTGATTGATCCTGGAGGATGACATGAAGCAAGCCTATCTTTTTGTGCATTTCAGGGAAAAACGGACACCGGACGGCGAACAGGTCCATTTCGCGCTCAGCTGCGACGGGTTCCACTGGGAAGCGGTGAACGGCGGCCGGCCGGTGCTGTGGAGTTTCAGGGGCGACCTGGGCGTCCGGGACATGGCCGTCATCAGGTGCCATGACGGGCTGTTCCGCATTTTCGCGACGGACCTGAGCCTTGCCTATGGCATGCCGGGCAAATACCGCGGCTCCTGGGAGGAGATCAGCACAAACGGCAGCAAATGCCTGATGGTCTGGACCTCCCCGGACCTGCTGCACTGGGAAAAGCAGCAGGAGCTGCGCTTTGACGGAACCTCCTTCGGCTGCCTGTGGGCGCCTGACATCCTGTACGACAATGAAAGGGATGAATACCTGCTTCACTGGTCCTCCACCACGCTTGTGGACGGCAAGGCCGGCCCGCATGCCATCTGGTGCTCCGCGACACGTGACTTCAGCCAGTGGACAAAGCCGGAGATCCTTTACAGGAAGGCGGACGGGACGGTCATCGACTCCGCGATGGCGCAGGAGGACGGCCAGTACTACCTTTTCCTGAAAAGCGCGAAGGACCCCTCAGGCGTCATTCTGCTGAAGAGCACCTCGATCCGCGGGCCATTTGATCCTCTGCCCGGCGGCGTCACCGGCCTGCCGCAGGAGGAAGCCGGGAAGTATGAAGCGCCCGCGGTGTTCCGTCTGGAGGACGGGCGGTGGTGCCTCATGATCGATTACTTCGGCGTGCCGGGCAAAGGCCAGGGCTACGTGCCCTTTCTGGCGGACAGCCTTGCTTCCGGGCGATTTACCCGCGCGGACGAGGCCTTCTCCTTCCCCTATGGGTTCAAGCACGGCACGGTCCTCACCATCACGCCGGAGGAGTATGAGCATTTGGCTAGGGTGGGTGAATGGCCGGAACATTCCGGCTGAAACGGAGGAGCAGGATGAAAACGGTTGACGGCGGATGCTTTTCCTGGGTCCGGCGGGCATCCTTTGAAGGCGGCTTTTTCGGCCCCATCGTTTCGGGCGTCCGCGGAAAAATGCTGCCTTATCAGTGGCTGGCGCTGAACGATCAGGTTCCGGACGGTGAAAAGTCATCCTGCATTAGGAATTTCCGCATCGCGGCCGGCCTTGAAAAAGGGGAGCACGGCGGATTCGTTTTTCAGGACAGCGACCTGGCCAAGTGGCTGGAGGCGGTCGCCTACCAGCTGTGCCTGAGCCCGGACAAGGAGCTGGAAACGCTGGCGGACGGCGCGATCGATCTGATCGAAAAAGCCCAGATGCCGGACGGTTATGTCAACACGTATTACCAGCTCACCGACATCAGCAGGCGCTGGACCAACCTGCGCGATGACCATGAGCTGTACACCGCAGGGCATATGATGGAAGCCGCCGTGGCCTACTGGCAGGCGACCGGAAAGGACAGGCTGCTGAAGGTCATGCGGCGCATGGCGGACCATATCATGGGCGTGATCGGACCTGAGGAGGGAAAACTGCACGGATACCCCGGTCATGAGGAGATCGAGCTGGCGCTGTGCAAGCTGTACGACGTGACCGGTGAAACGAAGTATCTTCACCTTGCGGAGTACTTCATTTCCGAGCGCGGCAGGGAGCCCAACTTCTTTGTTCAGGAGCAGAAGCGCCTGGGCCGGGACTATCAAAACGCCGGGGCGTTCGGCTTTGCCTACGGGCAGCACCATCTGCCGCTAAAGGACCAGGAGACGCTGGAGGGGCATGCCGTGCGCGCGCTGTACCTCCTGTGCAGCGCCGCGGACGTCGCCCTGCGCACAGGGGATGAAACCCTGAAAGAGGCCTGCAGGCGGCTGTACCGCAACGTCACGGGCAGGCGGATGTACATCACCGGCGGGGTGGGCTCCTCCCATATCGGCGAAGCCTTTACCTTTGACTATGACCTGCCGGGCGATACCGCGTACGCCGAGACCTGCGCCTCCATCGCGCTGGTGTTCTTCTGCCGCAGGATGCTGGAGATCGAGCTGCTGGGCGATTACGCCGATACCATGGAACGCGCGCTGTACAACACCTGCCTGGCGGGGATGTCGCTGGACATGCAGCGGTTTTTCTACGTCAATCCCCTGAGCGCCGACCCGGAGGCCAGCCGCAGGGACGACCGGAAGAAGCACGTGCTGCCGGTCAGGCCCAAATGGTTCGGCTGCGCGTGCTGCCCGCCCAACCTGGCCCGCCTGCTGTCCTCCCTGGCACTGTACGCTTTTTCTGTCCGGGACCGCGCCGTCTGCCTCCACCTGTATGTCCAGGGGAATTTCACGCTTGATACGCAAAACGGCCCTGCGGCCCTGAAGGTACGCACGGAGTATCCCAGAAACGGCCTGGTGAACCTCACCTTGGGCATGGGGGATTATGACCTGCTGCTTCACCTGCCTGGATGGTGCAAAGAATATCATCTCTCAAGGGATGGTAAAAAAACTCATCCGCCGGCGGAGAACGGCTATCTGAAAATCGAAGGCCCCTTTATGGAGACAGAGATCATCCTGGACATGCGTTTGGAGCCCTGCCGCGTTTACGCGAATGAAAGGGTCCGGGAGGAGATCGGAAAGACCGCCCTTCAGCGCGGTCCTGTGGTTTTCTGCCTGGAAGAGAAGGACAACGGCCCCTGCCTGCACCAGCTGTCCCTGTCCAGGAACGAACCCCTCATTGATGATGCGGATCCGTCGCTGCCGGGCGGCATGGCGATCCGCGCGGGCGGTCTGCGCCAAAAACCCGCGTCAGACGAACTTTACACGCAAACGCCCGGTCAAAAGGAGCGGGCTACGCTGACCTTCATCCCCTATTACGCCTGGGCCAACCGGGGCGAAAATGAAATGGCGGTCTGGATCAGGGAGGAATAGGGAGAAAACCTCCGCCCGCAGAACCGCCTGAAACAACGATCATCTCACAAGTCAAAACCTCCCGCTCAGGAAGGTTTTGTCATGTTATCGCTCAGAATCTATTGCTTCAAGACGGATGAAGGGAGTTCCCACCCATACAACAACCCCAGGTCCCACATCAGGGAACTGGTGAGGTACTTGTTCCTGATCTCCCTCGCGCCCAGCAGCGCGTCGCGGGTATCCTGCGCGCTAAAGCCGATCTCCTCAGGGGTCATGGGCATGTTCAGACCCCGCATCAGGGCCGCGACGTCCTCATAAGGGGGCAGCTCCTCCCGGACGATCTTCAGGATCTGCGGCCAGTGCGTCAGGGTCTTTTCCAGCCGCCGCGCGTGGGCGGCCGGGTCGTTCCGGCCTTCCCGGATGGCCGCGGTCAGGATGCCCTCCCCCGCGCTGCCGAAGATCCGAAGGACCATCGCCTTCCAGGTCTGATCATCAAATGCTTTGATAAAGCTCTCCGCCTTGTCGCGGCCGGGATCCATTCTGCTGAGTTTTTCCCAGATCTCAAGCGTCAGCAGGGTGCCGACCCCAACCTGGATGCCATGAAGCTCAGGCTTGTTTCCCCGTTCCAGCGTCATCATCTCCCAGATGTGGGAGAAGTAATGCTCCAGACCCGAGGCCGGTCGGGAGATCCGGGCATAGGCCATCGCGATGCCGCTTGTCAGCAGGCCTTCCATCACCCGCTCGACCGCCTTCCCATCCCGGACTTTCAATCCTTCAGCCTCCTGAACGACCCGCCGAAGGGAAGCGCGCACAAGGCCCGCGATGTTTTCACAGTAATACTCGCCTGTCACCAGGTGTGATAGCCGCCACTCACAGATGGACAGGTACTTGGCCAGCATGTCGCCCAAACCAGCCTGCAGCATCCGTTCAGGCGCATCCCGGAGGATCCGGGTATCCGCGATGACAGCCTGCGGACAGGCATTGTACAGGGATACCTTCACACGGCCACGGATCATGGAGGCATTGTCGGAAGCGTATCCGTCCATGGAAGGCGCGGTGGCGACCGCCACAAGGGGCAGCCTCACCGCATGGGCGAACACCTTGCCGACGTCGTTGAGCACGCCGGAGCCGATCGCCAGCAGCCCGTCGCATGATGGGTCAAAGGCCATCACCAGGCTGCCGCAGGCCTGCTCATCCGGCTCCAGGTGTTCCTTATCGAATGCGTATTCAACAAAGGGAATCGCGGCCTCAAGGAGGATAGGTTCCAGATATCCCCAGGCTGCCCGGCGCGTATTCCTGTCGCTGAAGATGAAAGGCTTTTTGATATGAAGCTCGCTCAGGACGTCCGGCAGCGAGCCGAGAGCCTCAGACCCGATGTGCACCCGGCGCAGCCCCGCCTGATGGCGCTGTCCGCAGGCGCAGGGGTGCCCCTCCGGCAGAAGCAGCTCCTGCAGGGTCATTTCGGAAAATGCTTTCATTTCTCCTCCAGAGTGTTTTTCTTTGCACAGAATATCCGTATCATCATTGCCTGTCAATGAATGGACCCGGCGATGATGGCTGGTAAAATAAAGAAGCGGAACGGTTGACTCCGTTCCGCTCAGGACCGGTATTCCTTTACTTCGCGATCCGGTAGATGTTCAGCACGTCCTGCCAGTACAGCTTCTTCAGCCCGCCCAGCGGGTGTTCCTTGCCGTAATACTCCCGGGTGCCTTTGCGCGCCATCTCTTCCAGGCGGCTGCCGTCGATGCCAAGCTCACCGAGCGTCTGCGGCAGGCCCATGCGGCGGTAGAAGCCCTGAAGCCTCGCGATGCCCTCCCGCACCAATTCTTCCTTGTCGCGCAGCCCCTTGGAGACGCCCATCACGTTGAGTGCGAACTGCGCGAACATGTCGATATTGTCCTTGTGCACGTACTTCATCCAGGCGGGCGTGAGCACAGCGAGCCCCGCCCCGTGGGTCACGTCGTAGGCAGCGCTGAGCTCATGCTCCATATCGTGGCAGGCCCAGTCCTGCTCCCGCCCCATGCCCAGCAGGCCGTTGTGCGCGACGGTCCCGGCAAAACCGACCTCCGCCCAGGCATCATAGTCCCGGGGGTCGTCGATCAGCCGCGGCGCATTGGCGATGATGGTGCGCAGCGTCGCTTCACTGAGCGCGTCTGTCAGGTCCACATGGGTCGTGTTGGTGAAATATCGCTCGAAGATATGGCTCATCATGTCCGCCACGCCTGCCGCGATCTGCTCTTTGGGCAGGGTGAAGAAAAGCTCGGGGTTCATCACGCTGACCAGGGGGCGCAGAAGCGGGCTGCCGTAGCCGTATTTGCGTCCCTTCTCCTCGTTGGAGATGACAGTGTCGCCGCTGGATTCGCTGCCCGCGGCAGGGATGGTCAGGATGATCGCCACAGGCAGGGCTTTTTGGATCGGTTTACCGGTCTCATAAATGTCCCAGACGTCCCCGTCGTAATACACGCCCATTGCGATGGCCTTGGCCGAGTCGATTGCGCTGCCGCCGCCGACCGCGAGGATCAGGTCCACGTTTTCCCTTCGGCACAGCTCGATCCCTTCGTGGACCAGCTTCAGCCGCGGATTGGGAACGACGCCGCCAAGCTCGACATAGCCGATGCCGCTTTCATTCAGGGAAGCGATGACCTGGTCATAAAGGCCGGTCTTCTTGATGCTCCCCCCGCCGTAATGCAGCAGCACCTTTTTGGCATGAGGTTTGATGAGTTTCCCGATCTCCTTCTGCGTGCCGCGTCCGAAAACGATGCGGGCCGGCATATACAGGTCAAAGTTCAGCATGGTGTTCCTCCAATCACGATAGTGGAAAAGCGATTAAGCTTCTTCCCTTATATTACACGGACCGGGCAGGGTCCAAACCAGCAGGGCGCCGGATAAGGCTTCAGACCATTTCCTTTGCCGGGGTTGAAACGATGTTTCTCAGCCACAGGCCGGAGCGAACCAGCAGAATGCCCGCCCCCGCCTTCAGCAGGTTGGTCCCCTGGCTGAGCAGCATCAGCGTCATGATGTCGAGGCCCGTCCCCAGGACCAGGAAGCGGGTAAAGGGGATCAGGATCAGCCAGGTAAAGGCGCTGTCAAACAGAAAGGTCATGATGGTCGATCCGCCTGAGCGCAGGGTAAAATAACTGCAGTGTGCGATCGCGTGCATCGGGATGATCAGCGCATTGATGAGGATGAACCCCACCGCCATGTCCCTTGTTTCCTGGACCACGTTATAAAGCGTCGGAAAGACCGGGGCGATCAGGGCCATGACAGCTCCGACGGCCACACACGACGCGGCGGCGAGAAAAATGAGTTTCCAGACGTCTTCACGTGCCTTCTTCATGTTGCCCGCGCCCAGAGCGTGCCCGACCATGACAGCGACCGCGTTGCCCAGGCCCAGGAAGAAAACGTTGAACAGGTTGCTCACGGTGGAGGAGATGGTGAGCGCGGCCAGCACCGTCAGTGAGCGGATGGAGATGGTCTGGGTCAGGGTGGTCATGCCAAGCGACCAGAGCGCTTCGTTGACCAGAAGGGGCATGCCCTTCCTTGCCACGTTGCGCACAAGAACGCCCGGAACACGCAGGCTGCGGTACGCCCCGCGGAGGAAGGCAAACCGCTGGTTGCGCACGACCGCGAATACCATGATGCCCAGCTCCGCAAAACGCGAGATCACCGTTGCGATGGCCGCGCCCCTGACACCCAGCGCCGGAAAGCCGAGGTTGCCGAAGATCAGCAGCCAGTTGCCCGCGAGGTTGATCAGCACCGCGGCGATGCTGGCCTTCATCGGCAGCATCGTTTCGCCGGTCTCGCGCAGCGTGGACGCGTAGGTCATCGACAGCGCGAAGGGCAGCAACCCTAAAAACGTGACGTACAGGTAGTCCCGGGCATACAGGAGCATCCCCTCCGCTAACACAGGGTCGCCTTCGCCGGTGAGGAACAGCCGGATGAGCGGTTCGTTGAAGACACCCATCACGATCAGCGCCAGAAGGGTGATGACCAGGGACAGGAGGATCTTGATGCGGAAGGTATCCTTCAGCCCCTTCATATCCCCCGCGCCATAAAACTGGGCGCCAAAAATACCGGGCCCGGAAAGGCCGCCGAAAATGCAGAGCATAAAAACAAAGGTCAGCTGGTTGGCGATGGATACCCCCGACATCTGTTCCGTTCCCAGCTGCCCGACCATGATGTTGTCCAGCAGGCTGACAAAATTGGTCACGCTGTTCTGAATGATGACCGGGATGGCGATCGCCAGGACTGCTTGATAAAAGGCCCTGTCGCCAATGACCGCACGCCGGAATCTGTTCATGATCCGCTCCCGTTTCAAAATTTAGAAGCAACTTGCCGCAAAGAGCAGAAGCATTCTGCCATAAGGGCACCGGAAAGGCAATAAAAAACCGGGTCAGCTAAAGGGAAAGGGCTGGCGGCCCGGCGTTATTGTGCCGCGGCCATCGCCTGGGTCAGCTGGCCCATCGCATTCGCCAGTTCCTGAAGGCCCGGGTTCCCGCCCATCACAGCGTTGAGGTTGTTGATCGCGCCAAGCAGCATGTCGTACTGGGCGCTGCCGGGCGCCAGCGCAGCCAGCTGGTTTGAAGCCTGAAGGATCAGATTCTGCGCGTCAGGCAGCTGGGTGTTGGTGACGATGGTCTGCTGGTAGTCGCCGGGCTGCTGATGGATGGAACAGGTCTGGGCGCTCAGCAGCGCCGCGTTCGCGCTCTGGTTGCCTGTATAGCGGATGGCCGCGTAGGTCCCCAGGTACTCAGACAGCACGCCTGAGAACTGCGACCCGGCGAAGATCTCCAGCGGATGCCCGTGAGGCAGCACGGTGATGCCGCGCACCGACCGCAGTTCCGGGGGGCAGTAGGGCCCCGCGATCATATTGCTGGCAGTACATACGGTCATCTGGTGGTGCATCTGGCAGCTGACCTGCGGCACGGAATCCCTGGGGAAATAATCCGTGACCGTGCCGTACCCCATCACATCCTGCCTGCAGGCATCCGTTGCCAGCTGGCCTGAGACCGCACAGGTCGTCACACGGACCAGGCCGTAGCTCTCCGCGTCCCCCTGCAGGATATCCCGGTTGTCCAGGTCTTTCACCTGATGGATCCGTTCCATGAAGGTCTGCCACAGCTTGGCCGCGGAGTTGCCGCCGGTCGTTTTGCTGGACAGGGCCTTATAATTGTCATGCCCGATCCATACCGCGGCGGAATACCAACCTGTCATCCCGGCGAAGAAAACACCCTTCTGCTCGGAATTGGTGCCGGTCTTGCCCGCCACGGTCTGCCCGCTGATGCGCGCTGACCGGCCCGTCCCCTTGGAGACCACATCCTTCATGATGTCCACCATCAGCCAGGCGGCGGAAGGCTTGAATACCTGGCGGCGCTGCTGCTCCCTGTGCGCATCGTAGATGACTTCACCCTCGCTGTCCAGGATGCCCAGGATGCTGATCGGCTCCTGATAGACGCCACCGTTCCCCAGTACGCCGAAGGCAACCGCCATTTCAAGCGGGGTGATGCCGGAGGATCCCAGGGAGACCCCGAAAGGCGTCGCGTTGATGTGCCCTTCGGCGATGCCCAGCCTTTTGAGATAATCGACCGACCGATCGACGCCCACATAATTCATCAGCACTGACGCGGCGGCGGTGTTGTCCGACTGGACGACGGCCGTCCTGAACGTCTCTGGCCCCCGGTAACTGCTGCCGCCGTAGTTCTGCGGCCAGGAATCCTTGCCGTCGCCGCCGCGCCAGCCGGTGATGGGCAGGGGCATGTTGTAGGCGATGGATCCGCCGCCCGCCCCCATGTCAAACGCCGGCGCGTAAACGCCGATGGGTTTGATCGAGGAACCTACCGGCAGGTACATGACCACGGCCCGGTTGAGGGTCTTTCTGGTCTGCGGGGCAGTGCGGCTGCCCACGATCGCCTTGAGCTCGCCGGTTCGGTAATCCACGACGCAGGCGCCCACCTGCGGCTGGATGATGTCGGTGTAGGTGCCGTCGCTGTTGCGCGAGCGGTAGACCTCCGTGCCGGGGTCGCGCAGCTTCGGGTAGTCCTTGTAGTTGTAGATGGTTTCTTCCAGCGTGGTCTGGATCTTCGTGTCCAGCGCCAGGTACACCTTATAGCCGCCCGTGCGGAGCTCCTTCTCCATTTTGGCGCGGTTGGCGGCGGTGTTCCCAAGCCCCCTGAGTTTCAGCAGCGCCTGAACGGTATCCCGGACAGCGTACTCCACATAATGGACGTAGGGGTAGAGCGCCTTGGACTGCGGGTCGTCTTTCAGCACCTGCGCGGTGGAAGGATTAAGGGCCTGGGTGAACTCCTTCTGGGTGATCATCTGATGCTCATACATCACGCGCAGCACGTAATCCGTTCGGTTGTTCGTGCGGGCGACGTAATCGATGGTGTCCGACTGGCGCAGGTGGAAGTTCCGCCTGGGGTTGTAATAATAGGGATTGGTGGTCATCCCGGCCAGCATGGCGCATTCCCGCAGGGTCAGCTGGCTGAGCTCCTTGTTGAAGTACCCGACGGCCGCCACCTTGACGCCGTAATAGTTTTCCCCAAGGTAAATGGTGTTGAGGTAGCCCTCCAGGATCTCTTCCTTGGAGTAGGACGCCTCCATCTGCATCGCCAGGAAGGCCTCCTGGATCTTCCGTTTGTAGCTCAGTTCGTCAGACAGCACGGTCTGCTTGATCAGCTGCTGGGTGATGGTGGATCCGCCCTGCTGGGAACCGGAGATGAAGTTGGTGACGAAGGCGCCGATGATCCGCTTGATGTCCACGCCGCGGTGAGAATAGAAACGGACGTCCTCCGCGGCGATAAACGCGTTTCGGAGCTGATGGGGCATGGTATCCAGGCTCACCATGATCCGGTTTTCCGTGCCTTTATAATCGGTGATCAGGTTCCCGTCCCGGTCATAAAAGAAGGACGTCTGGTCCTGATCGTCAATTTTCGCAATGTCAAGCATCGGCGCCGTGTCCACGTAGGTTTTTGCGATGCCGAGCAACGCCCCGATGCCGGACAGACCCGCAATGATCATTAAAAGGACCAGCAGCCTGAAGCTGTTGATGATGACAGCGAGGACAAAGCTGGGCTTGCGCGTCCTTCGCTTGAACAGGGAACGCCGCCCCCTCTGATCCTCCTGAATGATGACCTGCTCATCCCGCGGGGGATGATCCCCAAACAGCCTGCCGATACTCATTCCTCCCGGGCATTCGCCCCAGCGGATTATATCACAGGCGGCGGGGGCTTGAAAGGCTACGCCCGGCGGAGCGCCTGTCCGCCGCCTGCCCGAAAACGCCGGCAAGCCTTGTATCGCTTGACACTTTATGCATTGGGGGGTAAAATGAGCAAAACAACTGATGCCAGCCAAAGCGCGCCTTGCGCGCCGGAAGGAGGGACGGGCGTGGACTTAGCCCTGAACAAACGGCGGAACCGCTTTTTTCTCATATATCTGCTGATATTTTGCCTGATGATCCTGTCTCCCTGCGTGAAAGCGCAGCCGGTCGTTGACGGGCTTTCGTTCACACTGAGCGTTGAGCCCTCCAGCCTGACCGCCCCGGGAACGGTCACCGTATCAGCCAGGGTGGCAAACGCCGGCAGCACGGACATCAACACCCCGATGGCCCTGTATGACCCGGACGGGAAACCGGTGACCTCATTCGGTGATGGCGGGACCCTTCTCAAGCTTGCCTCCGGCGAAAACTATCTCTGGCAGGGCCGGTACGCAGTCAAGCAGGACCAGCTGGATGAGGGCAAACTCGTCTTTTCCATTCGTTTCAGCACCCAGGACGCAGCAGGCGCCCTGATCGATCAGACCCTTCCGGCCTCGGCCGACCTTGTGTTCACGGGCGAAAAGGTGGATCTGAAGATCAACCGGACCATCACGCCCGAGGTGGTGCGGCGCGGCAAGGAAGTGACGGTCCTGTACGAACTGATCAACCAGGGCAACGTCAAGCTCACCAATATCCAGGTGAAGGAGAACCGTCTGATCTCGACGCGGACCCAGACCGTCGCGGACCTTGAACCCGGCGCGAGCCAGAAGGTGACCTTCACCAAAACCAACGTGACGGGCGACCTGACCAGTTCAGCCCTGGTGACCTACCGCAAGCAGGGCGACCGGAGAAGCCTGCAGGCGATCATTGATCCCGTTCAGGTCCCGCTTGCCAAACCGGCCCTCACCTATTCCCTCAGCGCGGACAAGACCCAGGTCAGCATCGGCGAAACGGTCACCCTGACCCTTGAAATCAAGAACGCCGGCAATATCAGCTATTCCAACGTCACCGTCAGGGATCCGAAACTCGGCGAGCTTTTCACCAACGTACAGATCGGCGCCGGACAGACCAGGGAACTGAAAAAGGAAGTCACCGTCAACGAGACGGCCACCTATGCCTTCACACTCAAGCTGGAGGACAACACCGGCACCACACAGGAAGAGAAAGTACCCGAGCTGAGGGTATCCGCCTATACTGAGGGTGAGATCCTGCGGCTGAACCTTTCCCTGACCTCGAACAAGGAGGCCATTTCATCCCTGCCAGGGGACATCACCTTCAACCTGACGGTCACCAACGACAGCTTCACCGCCGCGAAGAACATCCTAATCAAGCATGCCGCCAGGGAGATCTATACCATCAACGAGCTGGCCCCGGGACAGAGCATGGTGGTATCGCGCGATTTCCGCCTGTCCCAGGCGGGCAAATACCAGTTCACCGCCGTAGCGACCGACGTGCAGAACAACACGGTCGAGTTCACCTCCAATCCCCTGAACATCAGCTATGCCGCACCGACGCCCGCGCCGACCAGCCGGATCATCCAGACCATCGCGCCGGTGGTGACCTTCACCCCCGTTCCCGCCGACTATGCCGCGGAGGGCAGCCAGACACGCAGCGCCCTGTTCATCATGGCGCTGGCGATGGGGATCCTGTTCGTGCTGTCACTGATCCTTCTGATCGTCTCCGCCATCCTGCGCGCCAAGTCAAGGGCGAAGAGCGACGCGGCCTATGACACCTTCCAGATCAGCGGCACCAGGGACTACAACACGCCCGCGGACGAAACGAAGCAATCCCCCAGGGAACCGGAGCACGTGAAGATGGACGAACCCGCGGCAGACAAGCCCGCCATCGAACTCCCGCACGAGAAATACCTCAAGCCTGCCGCCCCTGCGGAAAAGCCCGCGGACACCAATGTGCCGAAAACTGCCGATGAGGAAGGCGCTTTCCGCCTCACCCGCGAAGAAGATGCCAGGTTTTCAGACGCTGTAAAGGAAGAAACGGGGAATGGTGAGTCAGCCTCAGGCACGGAACGCCGCGGCCGCAGGCAGGAGAGGAATAAGCCGGATGACGGCGGGGAATGAACCATAAAAATGTAAGCGCTCATATTCTTGACTGATCTTCATAGGAAACCACCTTTCGGGGTGGTTTTCCATTGCTTCCCCGCCTTTTATACTCCAAGCCGCGATCATCCAGTTGCCGTCCGTCAGCCGGAGTCCGGGATCACATCAATATCTGTTTCGGCAGAGCGGAAGCATTCAGGCCGTTGGGACGATACAGCGCCAGGGAAGCGCCGCATTGATGGATGCGTTCTGATGATGCAGTATTCTGATAACAAAGCCACTGCATGGATAAAGCTGCCCGGGCTTTGCCCCGCGGCAGCTCATCATCAGCGATAATGATCCAGTTGCGCTGTTATATCATGGCCAGAAGGCTGTCCAGGCTGTCCTTCGCGTCGCCAAGCAGCAGCAGCACCTCAGGGCGCGGCTCATAGAGCGGATTGGGAACACCCGCATAGCCTGGCTTGCTGTCATAATTGCAGATGATCAGGTGCCTGGCTTTGCCGGCGTCCAGAATGGGCATGCCGTAAATGGGGGTGCCCTGTGCCGTGTTGGCGGCAGGGTTGACCACGTCGTTCGCGCCGACGATGACGGCCAGGTCAGTGCTTGGAAAGTCAGGGTTGATGTCGTCCATCTCACACAGCAGGTCATAGGGCACGTCGACCTCCGCCAGCAGGACGTTCATATGGCCGGGCATGCGGCCCGCCACCGGATGGATGGCAAAACGGACCCGCTTTCCTTTCGAGGAAAACCCGTCGCAGAGCAGTTTGACCTTCTCCTGCGCCTGTGAGAGCGCCATGCCGTAGCCGGGGATGATCACCACGCTCTGCGCCTGCGCCATCCAGTCCGCGGCGTTTTGAAGGCTGGCGCCGGTATCAGCAGGCTTCTCCTCCGTTTCATCACTTGCCGCTTCTGCACCAGAAGCGTTGTCAGCAAGCTGAACTTCCGGTTCAGGTTTGGGCATGACGCCAAACAGCACGCCGGACAGCCTGCGGTTCATCGACCGGCACATTATCTGGGTCAGCAGCAGGCCCGAAGCGCCCACGATACCGCCGAGAGCCACCAGCAGGATATCCCCCAGCGCCATCCCGGAAATGGCCGCGGCCACCCCGGAGGTGGAGTTCAGCAGGCTGATGGTGATGGGCATATCCGCGCCGCCTACCCTGACCGCGAACAGATACCCAAAGGCCAGCGCAACGGCAGACAGGATGACGCCGAGGCCGATCCGGCCTTCATGAACCAACGGCAGCGCGATGACCAGTGCGGTCAGGATCAAGGCCGACACGGCCATCAGAAAACGATGCCCTTTGAGCAGCATCGGGAGCTGCGGCATCAGATTATGCAGCTTGGCGGCGGCGACCATGGAGCCGGAAAAGGTCACCGCGCCGACCGCCAGCGCCAGCCCTGAGGCGGTTAATTCAAAGGTCTTGATCCTTTCGCCAGCGGCAAGGACCAGGATGGCCGACAGAGCTGAAGCAAGTCCACCCAGGCCGTTGAGCAGGCCCACCATCTGGGGCATTTGGATCATTCTGACCCTGATGGTAAGGAAGATGCTCAGGAGGATGCCGATCAGAAGGCCCGTGATGATATAGGAAAGGCTGCCGGCAAGGTCGGTGTGCACCATGGTGATGACGATGGCAGTCAGCATGCACAATGCGCTGAGCTGATTGCCGCGCGCGGCGGTCTCCACCCTGCTCATCAGCCGGATCCCGTAAAGCACGCCCAGACTCAGCAGGGAACAGAGGACATAGTAGGAAATATCGCTCACTTCCCGTCCTCCCCGTTCTCCCTGCCGCCTTTGAACATGCGCAGCATCCTGTTCGTCACGCCGAACCCGGCGACCACGTTGATGACCGCGGCGATGATGCCCAGCATGCCCAGCAGCTTGCCCAGGATGCTGCCCGTCAGGCTGGTCACTGCCAGCATCCCCAGCAGGGTGACGCCCGAAAGCGCGTTCATCCCGCTCATCAGCGGGGTGTGGAGCAGACTGGGAACAGCGCTGATGAGCCTGTATCCAAGCAGCGTCGCCCCGATGAACACAAGGACGAGTATGACCTCAATGCTCATAGACCCATCGCCTCCCTGGCGCCCTGATGGACCACCTCGCCGCCATAGGTGGTGAGAATGCCGCGGACGATCTCGTCCCCGCGGTCAAGTTCCAGTTTCCCGTCCTTGACCAGGTAGCTGATGAGGTTATACATGTTCATGGCGAACATGCTTGTGGCGCTTTCCGGCAGCAGCCCCGGGATATTCTTGATGCCAACCAGGTGGACGCGGTGCGTGAGCGTGATCTCACCCGCAGGGGTCAGGGCGCAGTTGCCTCCCTGGTCAATGGATATATCAACGATCACGGCCCCGGGCTTCATGGTCTTTACCATATCCTCCGTGATCAGTACGGGCGCCAGCTTTCCGGGGACAAGCGCCGAGAGGAAGACAAGGTCCATCTCCGGCAGCCGCTCCGCAAGCGCCGCCTGCTCGATCCGGATCAGCTCATGGCTTAAGGACTTGGCGTAGCCGCCCTCACCGACCGCCGCTTCTTCCGGCACCTTCAGGTCGATGATCTGGGCGCCCAGGCTTTGCGCCTGCTCCCGCGCGGCGGGGCGGATATCGGCGGCGAAGATCCGCGCGCCCAGGCGTTTCGCGGTCGCCAGCGCCTGCAGTCCCCCGACCCCAGCGCCGACGATCAGCGCGTTGATGGGCTTGATCATCCCGACAGCGGAAAAAATCTGCGGCGCAAAGCGAGGCAGAAGGTTGCAGCCCATCAGGATCCCCTTGTAACCCGCGCAGGTGGACATGCTGGTGAGCGCGTCCATGTTCTGCGCCCTGGAGATGCGGGGCACGCCGTCCAGCGTAAGCGAGGTAACGCCGCGGGAAGCCATGCGCCTGACCATGTCGTGGTTGGAAGGCGCTGCCGGATGGATAAAGGTGATCAGGATCTGGCCGGAGCGCATCATGTCCACCTCATGCAGTCTGGCTTTCTCGTTGAACTGGGGCTCCTTGACTTTCAGGATCAGGTCCGAACTGTCATATACAGCCCTGGCATCCGGCAGGATAACGGCGCCGGACGCTGCGTACTGCTCATCATGGAAAAACGCCCCCTCCCCCGCGCCGGTCTCCACCGCGACGCTATGGCCCTGGGCGATGTACTTCGCGCAGGTTTCCGGGGTGGCTGCGACGCGGTTTTCATCGTGCATGATTTCCTTCGGGATTCCGATCTTCATATTCAATTCCCCCTGCATTATTCGCTGCTTTGATTATACAGCCTGTACAGAAAAAATACAATGGTGAATAAAGGCCGCCTCAGGGGAGGATATTGCCGCGCTTATTGACTTTATCGCCTGATACCGTATGATGTGACAGGCTCCATGGCAGGGATCGGGAGGTAACATGCGCAGCAAACCGCCGCGTCATTTCAGGATCGAACTCATCTTCGCCGGCGTGCATTCATCCTTCTGGATGTCCATGTGCACGTTCTCCGGCTTCATGGCGGTATACCTGTCTTATTACGGGTTCTCGGACTCGCTCATCGGCCTGACAGCCTCCGCCGTATCCCTGATCACCATTGCGTTTCAGCTGTTCATCTCCACGTTTTCAGACGCACATCTGCACATCCCCATCAAGCGCATCATTACCGCCGTCTATTTCCTGACGCTGGGGCTGGTGGCTGTTCTGGCCCTGCTCCCGATGTCGCTGATCCTGATGATGATCGTCTTCAGTCTTGCCGGCGGCCTGTTCAACAGCCTGCCGGGGCTGTTCAACGCGCAGGTCATCCAGTTCATCAATGCGGGCATCCCGGTCAATTTCGGGTGGCCGCGCGGGGTCAGTTCCATTGCCTATGCCCTCACCGCCTTTTTCATCGGGCAGCTGCTGGAAAACTACTCCCCGACCCTCCTCATGCCGATCTGCCTGATCCTCATCGTCGCAGCGATCATCATGATTTCTCTTCTGCCCAGGCCGGATGAGGAGACCGGGGATGAGGCCATCCCGGAACTGATGGAAACCGGGGAGCGGACCTCCCTGCGTCAGCTGCTCTCCTCAAGCCGGGTCCTGCAGGTCTTTCTGCTCTCCAGCATCTTCATGAGCGCGGGGCAGAGCAACCTCTTCCTGTTCCTGACCAGGATCGTCGAAGCCGCCGGCGGCAACAAGGCAGACCTGGGGCTTGCGATGTTCATCCAGGCAGGCATCGAGATGCCGGCCATGTTCCTGATCCCCCGGCTGCTCCGCAGGTTCCGCGCGCGCGCCATCCTGGTGTTTTCCGTGACCGCGTATCTGGTCAAGATCATGCTGATCTATTTCTCAAGCAGCCTGGCCGGTATCTACGCCGCCATGGCTGTCAGTGTCTTCTGCTTCGGCCTGTACGGGATGACCTCTGTGTTCTTTGTCAACGACATCGTCAGATACAATGAGAAGGTGCGCGCGCAGACCCTGGTCACCGCCAGCGGGGCGTTTTCCGCGATCATCTACAATCTTGGCGCGGGATGGATCGTGCAGGCCTTCGGCATCCGCACGCTCAACCTGATCTGCATGCTGCTGCAGGTCATTGCCGCCTCCCTGATGGGCCTGTGCGCCTATTTGCAGATGCAGGACGAGAAAAACCGCGGCATCAGGCCGGCGCTGCCCTGAACAAATGAACCGCGCCCCGCATCATGGCGCCTGAAACCGAGCCGATCAAGAACGGCCGCAGCAGGTTTCCAATAAGTTTCAGGAAACACGAAACTTCGCTTGACAATTCATTCATGGTGTGGTAATTTTCCTTTCGCACCCTGCGGGAATGGCGGAATTGGCAGACGCGCTAGATTCAGGTTCTAGTGAGCAATACGTTCATGCAGGTTCAAGTCCTGTTTCCCGCACCAGCGCCGTGAGCTTCACAAAGCCGCGGCGTTTTTTATCGGCCGTCCCCGCCCGCTCCCCCGGATCGGAAGATCCATGATGCTTTTTGGCTCCGGCAGTAACAATAAATGAGGATCCGTCCATCCGGTCATCGCCCGGCCGATGGTGCGGCGGTGCGTTTTCCGTCCCGCGCAGATCCCGGTGTTTTGCCGCAAAGAGTTGAACCCGGAAGTAAACTGCTGTAAGATGCATCAGGAACAAAAGGCTTCCTCTGCGCATTACGTCTGGCTGATCAGGGGGGGGGGAAGCCGTACCGGGGAAGGGAGCGTTGCGCAACCAGGGACAGAGAAGCGGGAAAATGCGGTTTGATATGATTGAAATGTAAAGGAGTGGCTTTCATGATCTATTCCAAGGAAGTTGAACACATGTGCCCCATTGCCAAAGGCGCCGACCACGGACCCGCGCCGATCCCTGAGGAAGGGCGCTGGGTGCAGGCCAAGGAGATCCGGGACATCTCCGGCCTGACCCACGGCATCGGCGGCTGCGCGCCGCAGCAGGGAGGCTGCAAGCTGACGCTGAACGTCAAGGAAGGCGTGATCCAGGAAGCGCTGGTCGAGGTGATCGGGTGCAGCGGGATGACTCACTCCGCGGCGATGGCGGCCGAGATCCTCCCCGGGAAAACCATCCTTGAGGCCCTCAACACCGACCTGGTCTGCGATGCCATCAACGTGGCCATGCGCGAGCTGTTCCTGCAGATCGTCTACGGCCGCACGCAGACGGCCTTCTCCGAGGGGGGCCTGCCGGTCGGAGCGAGCCTGGAAGACCTGGGCAAAGGCATGAGGAGTCAGGTCGGGACCATGTTCGGCACGACCGCCAAGGGCGCGCGCTACCTGGAACTGACAGAGGGCTATATCAACCGCATCGCGCTGGATGAAAACAATGAGATCATCGGCTATGAGTATATCAGCCTGGGCAGGATGATGGACCTCATCAAAAAAGGCGAGGACGCCAGCGAGGCCATGAAAAAGGCAACCGGCACCTATGGCCGTTTCTCCGAAGCCGTGAAGACCATCGATCCGAGAAAGGAATAATGAGCATGATCAGCTTTGAGAGTTACGAGCGCCGAATCGACAAGATCAACGCCACTCTGGCCATGAACGGCATCGGATCCCTTGAAGAGGCCAAAGCCCTCTGTGAGGAGTATGGGGTAGACCCCCAGGCCATCGTCAAGTCCATCCAGCCCATCGCTTTTGAGAACGCGGGATGGGCCTATACCGCCGGCGCAGCCATCGCCATCAAAAAGGGCGTGAAGACCGCCGACAAAGCCGCGGAAGCCATCGGCATCGGCCTGCAGAGCTTCTGCATCCCCGGCTCCGTCGCGGAAGACCGGAAAGTCGGCCTTGGGCACGGCAACCTGGGCGCGATGCTGCTGCGGGAGGAGACCAACTGTTTCGCCTTCCTGGCCGGCCATGAGAGTTTCGCCGCGGCGGAAGGGGCCATCGGCATCGTCCGGAACGCGAACAAAGCAAGGAAGAACCCGCTGCGCGTCATCCTCAACGGCCTGGGAAAGGACGCGGCCCAGATCATATCCCGCATCAACGGCTTCACCTACGTGAAGACCCAGTTTGACTATTTTACCGGAGAGCTCAGGATCCTCAGCGAGCAGGCTTACTCCAAGGGTGAGAAGAGCCAGGTGCGCTGCTACGGCGCGGACGACGTGCGCGAGGGCGTGGCCATCATGCATCATGAAGGCGTGGACGTTTCCATCACCGGCAACTCCACCAACCCGACCCGTTTCCAGCACCCGGTCGCAGGCACCTACAAAAAGGAATGCGTGGAACAGGGTAAGAAATATTTCTCCGTCGCCTCCGGCGGCGGCACCGGCCGCACGCTGCACCCGGACAACATGGCCGCCGGCCCCGCCTCCTACGGCATGACGGACACCATGGGACGGATGCACTCCGACGCGCAGTTCGCGGGTTCCAGTTCCGTCCCGGCGCATGTTGAGATGATGGGCTTCCTGGGCATGGGGAACAACCCCATGGTGGGGGCCACGGTCGCCGTCGCGGTCACCACAGCGGAGGCGATCCGGAAACAGAGATCCGCCTGAACCTTCATAAAACGGGCGAAGGGCCGCCGGATGGAACGTCCGGCGGCCTTTCCTTATCCCTCCATCAACGCCCCGGCTTTCCTTTGGAAAGCGCGTCGGGCTGAAAGCCTGGTGACCTGCGGCCCTGGAAATTCTTTACCGCGGTCCATGCCGCTGTTTCATCTCGGCGGAAGGGAGTGTATATTCTTGTGCGGTACAGCGATCCTTTGAACGGAAGGCCGGCCGGGAAACCACTGGTTTCATGGGCCTGAGCCCGGAACGGAAACGGATTGATGAAGATACCGGCGACGCGAACAAAGGCAATCTCCCGGCAGACCGCGGCAGCGTCCGTGCGATCCCCGGCACGGCGGAAGAAAGGACTACAGTATGAAAACAAAGACAAAAGCATGGATCAATCTCGGAGTTTACCTGGTCACCATTGCTATTAACGCGATGGGCGCGACAGGGCTCATCAACAGACTGTCCCAGAAGCAGGTATCGGACCGATATGACACCTTTATCACCCCAAGCCCGGCGGCCTTCAGCATCTGGGGCGTCATCTACACACTGCTGCTGGTGTCCCTGGTCTACCTGATCATCAGACACAGGGAGCCCGGTGCCGCAAAGGCCACAGAAACCATTTCCCTGCCGTTCTGGCTGTCAAGCGCCGCGAACATCCTGTGGATCGTCACCTTCTCCTTTGAATGGATCGGCGTCTCCACGCTGATGATCTTTGCATTCGTCATCATCCTTGCCCTGTTGAACCTGAAACTGAAATGGATCTCAGGAAAGGAACGCAGCCTGTTGGCGCTCACCTTTGGGTTGTACAACGGCTGGCTTCTCATCGCCTCCGTGGTCAATACCGCAGCCTATCTCGTTCAGGTCAAATGGGCCGCTTTCGGACTTGCTCCGGATACCTGGGCGGTCATCATTCTGTCTGCTTCCATTCTGATCACCGCGGGGATACAGATCCGCCTCCGCAACGCAATGCTGACCCTGCCCATCGCCTGGGCCTATTTCGGGATATGGCAGCGGCACGGCGCACAGGGCGCATTCGCCGGACAATATCCTGCAGTATTGGCCGCATCCCTCATCGGCTCTGCGTTGCTCATTCTCATCGCGGCTGCCGTCTTCTGGCTCAACGGGCGATCCCTCCTTCCCGCGCAGGAAGGCAACGTGAAAGGAAACTGATATGATCAAACGTTATCTGGTCTCCGCGGCGGTATTCCTTGTCATTGATATCGTCTGGCTGGCTTTCATTTCTCCGAAACTGTACCGCGCGAACATCGGGCACCTCATGTCAGAGAAGGTCAACTTTATAGCTGCCGGCCTCTTCTACCTGATTTTCATCGGCGCGCTGCTCTTTTTCGTGATCGACCCCGCCCTGGCAAAGGGCTCTGTCTGGCAGGCGGTCTGGACAGGCGCGTTTCTGGGCCTGGCAATGTATGCCACCTATGACCTGACCAACATGGCGACGCTGAAGAACTGGCCGCCCCTGATCACAGTCATCGACCTTGCCTGGGGCACTTTCATCACAGCCGCGACAAGCGGGATCGTCACTCGCATCTTCCTGTAACATCTCCCAAGGAGAAGATTATGGAGAGCATCATCCGCCCGCTGGCCTTCCACAGTGCCCTGCTCAGGGGAGCGAACAGGGTCGAAGAGAAGCGTGAGGAACTCAACCGCATCAACGGGTTCCCTGTCCCTGACCGGGATACGGGCAACAACCTCGCCTATCTCATGCAGCACCTGAAGCGCCAGCTGCCTGTTCCCAAGAGCTATGAAGAATTGCTCGCCAAACTCAGTGAGGCTTCGCTTCTTGGCGCCAGGGGCAACAGCGGGGCGATCTTCTCCCAGTATTTCTACGGTTTCCGCGAAGCAGCAGAAAAAATGCAGGAAAGCCTGCGTGAGCATCTGCCCCTGCAAGGCCTTTCCGCCATGTTTCATCAGGGTTACGCCAGCGCCCTGCGCTCCATCCAGCAGCCCAGGGAGGGCACGATCCTCAGCGCCATGCGCAGTTTCAGCGACGCCTTTCACCAGATCCTCTCCCAGGGGCAGGATCTGAAACGTACCGCGGAAGCATCCCTGCTGCGGCTGCGGGAGACCGTCAGGGAAAGCATGAACATCCTTCCCCAGCAGCGCGCGCTGCACGCCCCGGACGCAGGAGCCATGGCTTTCCTTTACTTCACCGAAGGGTTCATGGACTCACTGCTGGGACAGGCGGGCGCAGATGATAAGGCCGATGAGGAGCTCTACTCCCGGATGCAGGGGACTGATGTAACATCCCATGCAGTGATTGATGAGGTTTCACCCAACCGTTTCTGTACTGAGGTACTGATAAAGCTGAGGAAAGACGCCATCGTTGACGAGGCGGTCAAATCAAGGCTTGCGGAATTCGGGGACAGCCTGGTCGTCTCACAGTCCGGCGGGTTGCTTCGCGTTCACCTTCATACGAACACCCCGGCACAGGCAGCTGACATGCTGGAAGGCCTTGGTGAAATCAGTGAAGTCAAGGCCGATGACATGCACATGCAGCAGGCCCTTTCCCGTCCGCACCCAGATAAAACCGCCCTTGTGATCGACTCCATCGCCGATATACCGGAAGAACTGCTGGGCCAGGATGTCTACTGTCTGCCCCTGCACCTGCTGGCAGATGGGGTGTCCTATCAGGACAAACGCAGCATTTCGCTTGAGCGCATGCGGCGTCTGGCCGGAAAAATCAGCAGCTCCCAGCTGAACCTTGCGGAAATCAGCCAGTTCCTGGACCCGATCGTAAAAAACTACGCTCACGTGCTCATACTGACAGTATCATCAAAAATGTCAGGGCTGTACGAACGCTATCAGGAATACCTGGCGCATCATCCCGAGGCAAAAATCCGCCTGGTTGACTCAAGGGTCAACTCAGGCGCGGAGGGCCTGCTGGCGCTTCACGCAATTGAACGGCTCCAGAAAGGATGGGGACTGGATCAAGTGGCGGATGAGTTGGAACGCACCCGCTTTCGGGCCAAGATATTTGTCTCCCTCCCCAACCTGAAGGCTATGATCTCCTCAGGGCGTCTTAACCGGCGCGTGGGCGGCATCCTGCAGAAGATCGGCTTCCTGCCTTTGATCACCATCAACCTTGAGGGGGAAGGCACAGTGACCGGCCTGTCCTTTTCACGCAGACGCAGCGACAGGCTGCTGCTGAACAAGCTCGTTTCCGGAAAGGTAAAGGAATATGCGGTCGTCCATGCCAACAACCCCTTGCGGGCAGCGGAAATCGCGAAAATCATCCAGCAAAGGATCGGCATGGCACCCCGCTACATCTGTGAGATTTCCTCTATTGTGATGAATTTCGCGGGCGAAAGCGCCTTTGCCGTCGCCTACATCGAAAATGACGTTGAAAAGGGAGTCACAGTGTGAACTACCTCCTTGTCTATCTGCTGCTTCTGTCTGCGTTTGCAGTGGTTTTCTTCATCGGCAGGCAAAAGAAGAAGCATGACTACATTGATATTCTCTGGGGCTTGGGATTCATTCTGTCGGCCATGATTTCCTATCTGCTTGGAAATAAGCCGGAAATCGGCTTGCTGATGGTCCTGATGATGCTGCTGTGGGGCGGGAGGCTGAGTTTCTACCTTGCCAAGCGCAACATCGGAAAGCCGGAGGACTTCCGTTACCGCGAGATGCGAGACAAATGGAAAAACCGCTTTGAACTGGTCATGTTCATGCGCATTTATCTGATGCAGTTCCTGCTCAACGCACTCATCGGCTTCCCCATTGTGTTTGTCAACCTGCAAGGCGCGAAAAGCCCCGATTTCTTCACCTGGCTGGGCCTGGCAGTATGGCTTCTGGGATTTGTCATCGAAATCACCGCAGACGAGCAGCTGCGCAGATTCAAGAAAAGAGCGGAAAACAAGGGCAAGCTGATGACCGGCGGGCTGTGGTCCTGGTCGCGCCATCCGAATTACTTCGGCGAGGCGCTCACCTGGTGGGGCGTCTTCCTGCTCAGCCTGACGGGGGATCCCGGCAGGTTCTGGCTCATCTTCAGCCCGGTTCTGATCACCTTTCTGCTTGTGTTTGTTTCAGGCGTCCCCCTGCTGGAAACAAAATACAAGGGCAGGAAAGATTGGGAGACCTATAAGCAAAAGACCAGCAAGTTCATCCCCAGGCCGCCGCGCCGAGCCTGAGCGGAAAGACGGAGGGCGGATTTTTGAGAATGATCCTTCCAATGCGGGCAGGATGGGGCTTTATTGACTTTTCCTGAAGGAGTTCATCATGGGGATCGGATATGCCTGCCTCGCGCTGGGTGTGCCAGGCACGGACATCAGGGATTGCCTGATCAAAAACGCGTCAGAAACGCGACTGCGCGAGCTGATCAGCCACAACCTTTCATCACTGGAAAGAATGATGGACTACAATATCCGCAACGGCATCCGCCTGTACCGGATCAGTTCCGACATCATCCCCTTTGCGTCAAGCCCGGTCAACGCTGTCCCCTGGACTGAGGAATATGCGGAGCGTCTTTTCATCATCGGCCGGAAGATCATGGACAGCGGGATGCGGGTATCCATGCATCCCGGGCAGTATACGGTCCTGAACTCCCCGAATGAAAAGACCGCGGACAGCACCGTGATGGAACTTGAATACCACGCGCGTTTTCTGGACAGCCTCGGGCTGGACAGGACGCACAGGATCATCCTGCACATCGGCGGTGTCTACGGGGATAAGAAAACCGCCAAGGATCGATTCTGCGATCGCTTTTTGTCACTGGACGATGCCGTCAGGTCAAGGCTGGTGATCGAGAATGACGACAAATGCTACCACGTCCGGGACGCGCTTGATATCAGCCTGAAGTGCCGCATCCCCGTGGTGTATGACAACCTTCACCACCAGGCCAATCCGACGCCGGATAAGGGCAGTGAAAGTGATTGGATCGCTGAGTGCGCAAAAACATGGCAAGCAGAGGATGGAATACAGAAAATACACTATTCGCAGGGCAGCGCGGCCAAAAAAACCGGCGCACATTCCCTGAGTGTCAGGACGGCTGCCTTCCTTGAATTCTACGAGAGCCTTGGGGAGGGAAAGCCGGACATCATGCTGGAAGTGAAGGACAAGAACATTTCCGCTGTCAAGTGCTCCCTCTGCACCGATACTTCACACAACATCGGCGCGCTGGAAAAGGAATGGGGGCGCTACAAGTATCTGGTCCTTGAACGTTCCCAGCGTACCTATCGGCAGATCCGCGAGCTGCTCAAGGACAAGGCAGGTTATCCGGCTGTCGAGATGTTCCGCCTGATCGAATCAGCGCTGTCCCTGCCCCCTGAGAGGGGCAGCGCCGCAAACGCCGCGGCGCATGTCTGGGGATATGTCAAGGACGCTGTCACAGCAAGGCAAGGGGAAGGCTTTCGGCAGAGCCTCAACAACTATATGGACGGTAAAACCGGTCTGGATCCGGTCAAGCGCAGACTGTACGCGATGGCTTTGGAACAGAGGCAGGACTATCTTCTGGATTCCTATTATTTCATTCCTGAATATGTCTTGGAAAAGGAATGAATCGGATAGATGTGACAGCTCATGAGGGAGCCGGCGGGCGGTCCTCAGACTAGTCAGGCGGCCATCTCACATCTCGCATTTTTCTTAGGAAACAATTGAATAATCCTGTCCATTGTGTTATAAATCTTACATTATAAATAGAAAGCATTGGTGTATGACCTTACGGAATCCTGCCAGATTCCTTTCTGGAATCATCTTCTGCGCTCTGTTGATATGCTGCTGTTTCAATGCATCTGCGGAGTCGCCGGCTTTCAGCGCCAGCTTCATCAAGAATGATCTGGACCAATACACAGGGCTCAAGATCTCTGTGGCCTCACAGACCGCCAATCTCACCGGCCTTACTTTTGATGTCGCGGTTTCTGATGGGATCACGGTCACAAGCCGCAGGATCACCATGGCCGGGTGGAGCCTCAGCGGAACGAGTACCATCACGCTGACCGGACCCGCGGCAAAGACTGTGACAGTCTACATCAATTTTTCCGTCGATCCGGAACTTCCTAACAATCCGACCATCAGCATCAGCAATATTCTGGTCTGCACAACGGGAGGGAATGAATACCTCAGCAACCTATCCCTGACCGTGATGCTCCATGAAGAAACACACGTCCATGTCTACTCCGTTTTCCAGGTCATCGAGCCAGTCGGATGCGGGCTGAAGGGAAAGGTCATCTATGCCTGCGAGTGCGGGGAGACCTATGAGGAAGAGACTGGCATACAGGAGCACAAGCTTTCGGAAATCTTCTCTGTCATTACTGCGCCGACCTGCACGCTGGAAGGCGAGGAGGCACAGCTGTGCCAGATATGCGGAAACGCGCTGAACAATCGATTAATCCCCAAAACAGCGCATCCTATGGGGCAATGGAATCCGGATGATCTCTGGTGTACACTGGAGCGCTCGGAGACGCGGTCCTGCCTGCGATGCGCGTCATATTCAGAATCCAGGTTGATCCCTGCCTACACATCGCATGATGTTTTGATAACGATACTGCAGGAACCCACATGCACTGAAGAGGGCCTGCGGAGGTTCAGCTGCGGCAGGTGCGGCTGGAGTGAAACGGAAGATATCCCGGCGAGCGGGCATGTTCTGACCAGCATGATCATATCAGCCGCAACCTGCAGTACGTCCGGCACAATGAGAACATCCTGCACCAATGCAGGTTGCAGCCATGCAATCATCACGACGATCGGGATATTGGATCACAGTTTTGATCTCCCCATATTGATCCCTGGTGAGGATTGTGAAGCAAACAGCGTCGAAAGAATAGTGTGCAGGGACTGCGGACATGAACGGAACCGGGAGTTGCCCGCTGCCGGTCACGATTACTCTGATTGGTCCATTGTCTCCTGTGAAATCGGCGGGATGAGCCGGAGGATCTGCGGCAGATGTACCGATGAGCAGGAAAGAAACATACTTCCCGGAAATCATATCTGGGGTGACGATATCCTGAGAACTGCTCCCACCTGTACATCTATGGGAGCGGCCGTTCAGGAATGCTCAATCTGCGATGCCTCAAAAGAGAGGGTCATCGGAGAGCTGGATCACGTTTTTAACCTGCCTGTCATCACCCTCCCGCCCTTGTGCGAAACAGGCGGCCTTGCATCAGAGACCTGTGATTTTTGCGGACAATCACGCACTGTTATCCTGTCTGCAACCGGACACAGGTGGAACGAATGGGAAGCATCTGCCCTGACGTCATGCCTGATTGACGGCTGCAGGAGCAGGTCCTGCGCAGACTGCGGTGCAGTCGAGTCCGAGTCTGTCATGTCCCACAATTTTTCTGTCTGGACGATATTGCTGCCCGCCAGCTGTACCGGGGATGGGCAACTGATCAGGACATGTCCTGTCTGCAATGCGGAAGAGATGCAAGTCATCCCTAAACTGCCGCACAGCTATGGGATTGAGGAAGTGACCGTGATCAACAGTTGCAGCAGACCCGGCACCGCTGTCTCCAGATGCCTTGATTGCGGGACGGAGCAGGTCCGCATTCTGGATCAGCTGCCTCATACGCTCTCCAAATGGGAGACAGCAAAACCCGCAGGATGCATTGAAGATGGGGTCCGCATGCGGACATGCAGAGATTGCAGTTTTATGGAGGAACAATCCATTATCGCACCCGGACATCAGTATATCGAGGATGTGGTGAACCAGGGATGCGGACAGGTCAGCATCCTGCGGTTTGTGTGCAGTACCTGCGGACACACCCATTTGACAGAGCTGGGAGTACTGGAACATCAGTTATCCGGATGGGCAGCGGAGAAAATTCCAGCATGCGGAATAGATGGGGTGGAAGCCAGGTCCTGCTCTTCCTGCGGCCTGATCGAAAAGCGCGCGCTTCCGGCGCTTCATCATATATATGAAACATGGCTCGTCCTCAGAAAGACAAGCTGTTCCGAGCCGGGAAGAAAGTCAGCAAGCTGCGTACTGTGCGGCATGGAGATTGAAGAACAGATCCCACTCAGTGAGCATATGTACACCCCTTGGCATCAGACAATCACCGATGACTGCTCAAAGGAATGTAAAATGGCGCGTCAGTGCAGTGTCTGCGGCGCAAGGGAAGAAAAATCGGCCCCTCCGCGAAACCACGTCCTTGAAGCCTGGCAGATCACCCATATCCCCAGCTGCATTAAAACAGGACTGCGCGCGCGAGGGTGCAGGTATTGCAGTTTTGAAGAACGTGATGTACTGGATGTCCGTCCGCATCAATATGGGTCCTGGTCCAATGAGACAAGGGAGAACTGCGAACAGCAGGGCATACGTTTCAGAAACTGCACCGGTTGCGGTTATCGTCAGGAAGAAACCATTGGACCCGGAAAACATGTTTTCCATAAGTGGGAGATAACACTGGAACCTACCTGTGCCGCAGAAGGAGAAAGGACGAGAAATTGCAAGTATTGCACCTTTACGGAAACGGAAGAACTGAAGACCCGTTCGCACAGGTTCGCGCCCTGGGCAGAGAGGGCAAGGGAAAACTGCGAACTACAGGGCATACGTTTCAGGGATTGTAAAGTATGCGGTTATCGTCAGGAAGAAACTGTAAAGCCCCGAAACCACGTTTATTACAAGTGGCAGACCATAAAACTGTCCACGTGCATCCAAACAGGCCTTCGCTGCAGGGAATGCAAATATTGCAGTGACATTGAAACCCAGGAACTGCCGCTGCGTAAACACATCAAAGGCCCTTGGAGCGTCAGCCGGGCGGCGACACTATTTCACTCCGGCGAACAGATACGCGCCTGCAAAAACTGTGGCCAAACACTTCAATCACGCATGTATTATCCCGGAGACAAAGCGTTCGCGGTCACCTTCTGTGTGTATGGCCCCCAATTTATGCACGTCTGGCCAGGTATGTTTGATGAGTGGTACCGATTTGCCCGTATCGACCTGACACAGGAGGGGCAGACGACATTCCCTTTGATTGCAGACAATAAGTATCAGGTCGGCGAGGTAAGCGCGACGGTGATGGAAGGGATGGTGAAAATCGATTACCGGCTTTTTGGAAAACGGACCGAAGTGTTCAAGGAAAGGATGCAGCTGCTGATTCCCGGCGTGACGATCACACCTGATACCCTGTTCTCAAACCTCCAGGGCAGAAAAATATCCAGGAACATCAGCATCAGCAGGAGTCTGAAGAACGCGGCCAGCGTACTGCTGTTCCTGCGCTTTGATGGCATCTTCGATCCTGATGACCCCGATCTTCTTCCGCTGAGCACGCTTGAGGAAACGACCGGTCTATTGAAGGATGGTCCTGAAGATTTTGAACGAATCACGTGGCTGATTGCTGAGGAGTACCGCTTTGCGTTGCATGATTCAGCAGCTTTATCCAATGAATAAAGTCTTCCGCCTGCCAATCAATGGAAAATAATAGAAAACTTCTATTTTACATAACAGGTGAAAACAGAAAACAGCTTAACGACCGAGAAGTTGAGTCAACATAGGTTTATGAACCGCACATCGCGCGGTTTGACATGTTCCGCCCGCAATGATAGTATCAGGATGTACGCGCGCACTGATATCTGTTCAGTTATTTCAGGAATGGTCATAAGAAGGAATAACCGGCAGCCAGATGTGAGGCGGTTCTTGATGGGGTAAGTCAATGATCATGAAAGTCAGGTGTCCATATAGTTTGATGACGCTGCTGAACAGACCGCTGATTGATTCAGGAACAGTTTCGGTCACTTTGACTTTGGACAGCGCCGGGAGATTACGTCAAACATGGAAGACTTGAAATTAACTGAGCAAATGATCCTTTTATGCTTCCAGATACCATTGTGCATATGCGTCAAGTATCCGCGTCCATGTTGCCCTTGAGAGTTCAATGATGATCCATCAACAGCGCTGCGTTCTCCCTGTACAAATGATGAATCCAGGAATCACATTTGATTCATTCTGTTGATGTGGATATCTCTATTTTAACTGAGACTGAGGTATGGCCTTAATGAGCGGGTTGTATAAGAAGTTCAGCTGGAAATCAAGGATCGCAGTGCTGTTTCTGCTGGATATCCTTTTTATATCCTCATCTTACCTGTTCTTTCTCTTCCGCTATCGCCTCCATGAGCCGCAAATGACCTGGCCGGTGTATTGGACGATCTACCTCACCATGCTGGGGTGCGTCATGGCCTGCAGAGTGACCCTAAAAGCATACAATCACATGTGGCGGTATGCCACCTCTGACACCTTTCTGCTCATGGTGTTTGCGGACTTTTTCGGCGGAGCCCTGTATTATGCGATCGATCGGATCGTGCTGACGCATCACCTGCCAATATCCATTTTCGTGTCCGCCTTCTGCGTCGGGCTGCTGCTCACCCTGGTATCAAGGTTTTTGTATCAATTCCTGCGCCGAAGGGATCTATTCCTGTTTCCGAGCAGAAGTGTCGTGCCGATCGACAAGAAAAATAAAATCAACGTGGCGATCGTCGGGGCAGGCGAGATGGGTGTCTTCCTGGTCCAGGAATTGCTGATGAACCATAACTCCCGCTACCACCCGGTCTTTCTGATCGACAATGACCGGCGGAAAATCGGCACCGTTATTGAAGGGATCAAGGTCATCGGGCCTGATCATGAAGTGATATCAACCATCCACACCCTGCCAATCCAGGAAATCATCATCGCCCTCCCTAAACTCAATCCCGAAAGACGGGATGAGATCTTCCGTCAGTACATGACGACCGGGTGCAAGGTCATGGTCTATGATTATCCGGTGGAACGCATTGGTTTGGAAAAAACGAAGCGGCTGGTCAGAGATATCAATATCGAAGACCTGCTTTTCCGTGAAACGGTCTCTATGGATGACCAGGGGGCAAAATCCTATTACCAGGGGAAGACGATCCTCGTTACCGGAGCCGGCGGGTCCATCGGGAGTGAATTATGCCGCCAGCTGGCGCGCATGCAGCCGAAACGTCTGATATTATTGGACGTGTACGAGAACGGGGTATATGACCTGGGGCAGGAATTGAAGCGGCAGTACGGAGCGGCCCTGGACTGGAAGACCGTGATCGCTTCAGTGTGCGATCGTACCAGGATCAATGAGGTGTTCGTTCGGTTCCATCCCCAGGTCGTCTTTCACGCCGCCGCACACAAGCACGTTCCCCTGATGGAGGAGAATTGCGGCGAAGCGATCCACAACAACGTTTTCGGAACCTTCTATACAGCTCTGGCGGCGGAGAAGAACGGCACGGAGCGCTTCATCCTGATCTCAACTGACAAGGCGGTCAACCCGACCAACATGATGGGTGCGACCAAGCGGCTCTGTGAAATGGTGATCCAAAGCCGGCAGGACAGCGATACTGACTTCGTGGCCGTGCGGTTTGGCAACGTCCTGGGCTCCAACGGTTCCGTAGTCCCGCTGTTCCGGAAGCAAATCGAAGAGGGAGGTCCTGTGACCATCACGGATAAGCGGATCATCCGTTACTTTATGACCATCCCGGAAGCAGCGCAGTTGGTGCTGCGCTGCGGGCGGCGAGCGGAACGCAACGAGGTCTACGTCCTGGATATGGGAAAGCCTGTCAAGATCATCGACCTGGCAAACAAACTGATCTCCCTCTCCGGCTTTGTCCCTGACAAGGACATCAAGATCAAGGAGATCGGCCTGCGCCCAGGTGAGAAACTGTATGAAGAACTGCTGGTCAAAGCCGACGAGTGCAGGAAGACTGCGGATGAGCGCGTCTTTATCGAACTTGTACCTGCTGCTGCAAAGGATGAGGTGGACAAGACACTCAACGCCCTGCGCCAAGCTATCGACATGAGGGCGGACGACAGCCTGCTGAAAGAATTGATGATGCGCATCCTGCCAAGCTACCGAGAGGCAACGGAAGTGAACAGACATGCTGCGGAAACCCCGGAGGTGTCCGCCGCGAATGCTGCGGCACTTGAGATCACGGAGCCCCTTGGCATTCCGATTTGATTCATGAAAGGAACACTCACCCAATGAAGAAAGCTATCTCAATCATCCTGTCATTTCTATTCTTTTTCAGTATCCCACTGTTTGTGTCAGCTTCCCGTGACATGCTGACTGAAAGCGAAATTAGTGAGATTCTTCAGTCGCTTGAAGACAACAGCCAGGAGTTTCCCGTGGCGGAGAAGTTCCGCATCAAAGTCGATCCGGGCGACCTTTCCGTTGTCCCTGGCCTGGATGAGGACTGGTTGAACATCCTCCTTTTGGGAACGGATACCGGAAGTTATGCACTCAATTACGGGCGAACCGACACCATGATCATCCTTTCTGTTAACAGGGTCAGCGGAAAGATGCGCCTGTCATCGTTGGTCCGTGACATGTATGTGAACATCCCGCCCCACAACCTGTCCAACCGGATCAACGCGGCCAACGCCTTCGGCGGGCCGCTGCTGGCGGTCAAAACAGTCAATGAGACCTTCGGCCTGAACATCCGGCATTACGTTTCCATCAATTTCAATGGATTTATCAATGTCATCAACAAGCTTGGCGGTGTTGAACTGCTGCTTTCACGTTCTGAAGCGCAAATCGTCGGCGCGGTTTATTCCGAGGAGCCGGTCATGCTCAATGGGGAGCAAGCGTTGAATTATGTACGCATCAGGGAGTTGGACAACAATTTCGGCAGGAATGAACGCCAACGGAAACTGCTGTCTTCCATGTTCAATAAAGTGCTCTCCGGCAACGACATGAAGCAGAGCATGTCTGCGCTCACCGAAACACTCAAACACATGGACACCAACCTCAACATCAATGACCTGCTGACGCTGATCATTCCAGTCTTTACTGGTATGGAGAGCATGGACACCTGCGGATTCCCGGCACAGGGAGACTGGCAATTTAAGACGAGCGAGAAATCGCAGTCGGTCATTGTCTTTGACAAAGAGGCTACTGCAAGGAAACTGCATGATTACATCTATAAAGGAATTCTACCGTAAGTTTAGTTATCGAACCAATAGAACAAGGGAGGCAATGAATGAAGAGGGCACTATCCATCCTGATAATGCTGCTGATCCTGGTGCCATCCATCAGTTTGGCACAGACAACCATCGACCCATCGGTGAACCGGCATATCAAACCCCAGCAAGGACTGACTAATAACCCGGTCATCCCCGGGGAAAGCATGACCACCGGTCTGCCGAGTGATGGAACTTACATTCCCATCTTGGTCAATATTGACAATGTCCAGGGCGCCTGGCCCCAGTGGGGGATTTCAAAAGCGGATATCATCTATGAGATGCCGATCCATGGGCTTGGACTGACCCGGCTGATGGCGCTGTTCTCGCATGATCACCCCGCCAGCGTCGGCCCCGTCCGTTCCGGGCGGGTGATGCATGCGGAGATGCGTGAAGAGTGGGACGCCGGCTGGGTGTATGTGGGCGTTCAGGAGAAAGAAGGCTCTGACGTAAACAGTGTCCTGAGAAAGCTTGAAGTCAAGGAAAAAACAGTAAACCTTCTATTCAACGGAAACACAAACAAATGGGGCTCATACTTTGAGTTCATCGATGGATACAACAGCCCCCACAACCATGGCGCGCCGCTGGACAAGTTTGCTGAAGTGATCAAAGACTATACATTCCCACAGCGTCCTTTCCTGTTCGCAGACACACTGCCAACTTCCGGCGACACCGCGACCAGCATCCATCTGGCTTATGGTACTGACGGCGGCAGTTACAGCAATTCCAGCTACACTTATGACCCGGATCAAAACACCTATGCCCGCTTCCGCCAGAACAAACCTTATGAGGACAGGGACCAGCCGGGGATTCCATTGACGTTCAGCAACGTGATCGTCCAGTGGACGAAGCTGCAGTTCAACGGCGCTGCGAACGCGCCCCTGTTGACCCTGGTTGGCAAGGGCAATGCGGACATCTTCATGGGCGGGAAGCACGTTGCGGGCTACTGGGTCAGGGAATCCATGGAATCAAGAACAGTCTTTTACGACCAGGACGGCCAGGAGATCAGACTCCAGAGGGGCAAGACTTTCATCAACATCACGGCAGACCGTTCGACGAAGGTCAGCTACGAATAAGCCGAACCTTACAAACCCTTCTGTCAGCAAAAATGCTCATACAGAAATCCCGACGGCATCGAGCCGTCGGGATTCTTATTGGAACCTGTTTGCGTACTCAATTGGTAGCGGCGGTCGGATTCGAACCAACGACACTCCGGGTATGAACCGAATGCTCTAGCCAGCTGAGCTACGCCGCCAAAATGGTTGCGGGGGAGGGATTTGAACCCTCGACCTCCGGGTTATGAGCCCGACGAGCTACCGAACTGCTCTACCCCGCGATACGCGTCCTGCGA
>CAUJDI010000055.1 GCA_963169565.1 Bacillota bacterium
GATCCTTCTTCAGGCTGTAGACTTGAACCTGGTCAAAATCGCACACCATGACCAGGGCGGGCACTTCCTCCGGCTTCAAAGCGCGGACGTAGCCCATCGCCTGGGAGTAGGCCGAGGCCAGAGATTTTCCGCGGGATTTCATCTCAATGAGGATTTTACCGGGTAAAAGATAGTCGATATACTTTGGAGTCCCATCAGGCATCCATATCTGGTACTCATGCAATCCTTCAAGGTGGCTAACTCCAAAGACATCGACAAAGTCGCGCTCGAAAGTCTGCGCGCGTTGCCGTTCACCGCTGAGGATTTCCCGCCAGCGCGCGGCAAAGGCGGCGGCGCGGGTGTCGATCTCTGTCCAGCTGAGCATGTCCATACCTCGTTATGACCGTTTGCGCAAGTATAGCATAGGAACAGCACACATAAAAGAAGGGCGGGGATAAGCACCGCCCTCTTAGTTAAAAAACTATATCCGTGGGAGTTTCAGAGGGCACAGCCCTCTGATTGCAATCGTATCGCTCGGCTTTGCCGGGCGGGCGGGGAGAAATGCGAAGCATTTCATTCCTTGAAAAACGTTCTTCCAAAACGATAAAGTGTCCGCAGACACTTTATCGAGGTCTTATCGTTCGGCTTTGCCGGGCGGGCGGGGAGAATTGCGGAGCAATTCATTCCTTGAAAAACGTTCTTCCAAAACGATCAAGTGTCCGCAGACACTTTATCGACAGGTCGTTTCATTCGGCTTTGCCGGGCGTGCGGAGTGAGTTGCGGAGCAACTCACTCCTTGATAAACGTTCTTCCAAAACGATCAAGTGTCCGCAGGCACTTTTCGATACTTAGTCCTCGTCCGGTGTCTGCCCGGCCTCGCAGACCGGGTCCACCGGGGTACCGAGGAACTCCTCGTCCAGATCCGCGTCCAGCGGGGCGTCCCACTTGTCCGCTTCCACCGCCGCGGCGGGTCCGGCCTTGGCCTGCGGCTGGCCCAGCTTCTGCACCTGGTCGGCGGGGTACTGACGGATCTCATAGCTGTCCCCGCTGCTGACCCGCACCTGGACCGTCTCCAGCAGGGGGTTCAGGGCGGTGACGATGCCGCGTCCCTGGGGCGTGATGACCTCACGGCCCAGCCTGGGCATCCTTTTCCGGGACCGCTCGTACTGGTCCTGCTCATATTTCAGGCAGCACATCAGCCGCCCGCACAGGCCGGAGATCTTGGTCGGGTTCAGCGACAGGCTCTGTTCCTTGGCCATGCGGATGGAGACGGGCTGGAACTCGTAGAGGAACTGGGAACAGCAAAGGTTGCGCCCGCAGGAGCCAAGCCCGGTCAGCATCCGGGCTTCGTCACGCACGCCGATCTGCTTCAGCTCGATCCGCGTCCTGAAGATCCCGGCCAGGTCCTTGACCAGGGCGCGGAAATCCACCCGGCCGCCGGAGGTGAAGAAGGCGGTCAGCTTGCTGTTGTCAAAGGAGTATTCCACGTCCACCAGCTTCATGTCCAGGCCGTGCTTCTGAATGCGTTCCCGGCAGGTCTCAAAAGCCTGCTTCTCCTTCAGGCGGTTCGCGTCCCGCTGAGCAAGGTCCTGCGGGGTCGCCATCCGGATCGCCTCGCGCAGGGGGGCGGTCAGTTTCTCCTCGGGCACTTCCTGGGCGGTCTGGCAGACCTCAGCGACTTCAGGCCCCTGGGCGGTGGGGACGACGACCCAGGCGCCCAGCGCCGGGTCCAGCTGTCCGGGCTGATAATAGCTGCGTCTTCCGGCGTTCCTGAAACGGACGCCAATCACAAGGGGCATTGTTTATTCCTCCAAACTACTTAAAAGGATCTCATCCGCGGCGGCCTGCCAGGAGACGTTGCTCGCCCTGTGCTTCCGCGCGGTGAGCACGGCCTCCAGGATCCTGCGGGCCCTGATGGTCTTTTCATTGTCCGGGACTTTCGGGTCGATGCTCCGCATCGCCGCGTTCTCCGCATAGTCCAGCAGCAGGTCCGCCCTGTCGCGCTGGTCCTTCAGGATGGCTGAGGCAGCGGGGAAGCCATGGACGTCACGGACAGCGAAGATGCTCTGCTCCGCGGCCTTCCTGACCGCCCAGAACCCTTCGTCATCCCTGATCTGCATGGCCTTTCCCGGGCTGCCCCCGCACAGGGCGGCCAGCTCCGGCGCTTCCGGCGAAGGGACGCCGCGGGCGATAAGCCATTCCTCGATCATGTTCTGCGGCCACAGGGGCATGCGCACGTGGCGGCAGCGGGAGCGGATGGTGGGGAGCACCGCTTTCTCCTGGACGGCGGTCAGGATAAAAAAGGTGGCCTCGTCCGGTTCCTCCACCGCCTTGAGCAGCGCGTTCTGCGCGGCGGGGGTGAAGATGTCGACAGATTCCATCACGACCACGCGCGGGCCCGCGGAAAAGGGGTGGCCGGCGAGGGAGGCGGTCAGATCGCGCGCCTGCTCCACCTTGACAGTCCTGCTGCCGGGGAGCGCCCTCAAGGTGATCAGGTTGACGTGGCTGCCGTCCCCCGCGCGGCGGCATCCGGGGCAGTCGCCGCAGGGCCTGTCCGCAGAAACGCACAGCAGCGCCATGCACAGGAGCCTTGCCAGGGTCGCCTTTCCCACGCCGAAAGGCCCTGACAGCATCAGCGCGTGTGGGGCGCGTCCTTTCGCATATTCAAGGATCAGGCTGTGCAGCGGGTCAGAAAGACGCTTGAATGCCCGGATCTGGCTTTCGGCGGAATTGCCGGCCGCGGCGGCCGTCAGGGAGTTACAGCTTGAGGAATTGGTCAACGCTGAGCACAAAGACGGTGGCGCCGCCGACGGTCACCTCAATGGGATAGGGGGCGTACATGCCGGTCGCGCCGCCCATGGTGATGGGGGACGTGGCGATCTGTTTGCGGCTTCTGCATACTTTTTCGATGATGGCCATGCAGGCGTCATACCTGTCGTCCTCAACGCCCACCAGCAGGGTCGTGTTGCCCGCGCGCAGGAAACCCCCGGTGGTCGCCAGTTTCGTGACCCCAAAGCCATCCTCCATCAGCTCGCTGACAAGGTGGGCCGCGTCCTCATCCTGTACAATGGCAATGATCAGTTTCATGGGCAGGCCTCCTTTTCTTTTCGGAGCGGCTCTCCGTTTCTGGCAGGCTCATTATACAGAAAAAGGCCTTCCAATTCAAGCGCGCCGGTTTGCTTGTAAAAGGGCCCTGGAATATGGTATTATCCTTGTATGTTTTCATCTGGACGTTGCCCCGGGAAAGGATGCGTATGATCAGGATCGTGCTTGATGCGATGGGCGGAGATCACGCGCCCCAGGCGGCCTGCGAGGGAGCCCTGCTTGCGCTGCGGGATGATCCCGGGCTGCAGGTTCTTCTGGCCGGCGTCAAGGAAGTGATCGGGCCCCTGGTCGCGCAGGCCGGGGACGTGCGGGACAGGCTTACGATCATCGACGCGCCGGAGACCATCACCAACAACGAATCCCCGGCGCTGGCCGTCAGACAGAAGAAGAACAGCGCGGTGGTCCGGGGGATGCTGATGCTGCGCGAGGGTGAGGCGGACGGCTTCGTCTCCGCCGGTTCCACCGGCGCGGTGCTGGTAGGCGGGATGCTCCGCCTGGGAAGGATCCCGGGGATCGAGCGCCCGGCGCTGGCCCCCCTGCTGCCCGGGAGGGAGGGCTCCTTCCTGGTGATCGACGCGGGGGCGAACGTGGACAGCAAGCCGGAATACCTGGCGCAGTTCGCCCTGATGGGCGACGCTTACATGAGGAAGGTCGCCGGGATGGAAAAGCCGCGCGTGGGCCTGCTGAACAACGGCGCCGAGGAGGAGAAGGGCAGCCAGCTCTATGCCGCGGCGCACCAACTGCTCAAGCGGGAGGCCATCCATTTCATCGGCAACGTGGAGGGGCGCTACGTCCCCGCCGGCCAGGCGGACGTGATCGTGTGCGACGGGTTTGACGGCAACATCATTCTCAAGTACACTGAGGGCGTCGCCGAGACCCTGATGGGCATCATCAAACGCGAGCTGATGGCCGACACGCGCAGCAAGATCGGGGCGCTTCTGGCGAAGCCCGCCTTCCGGCGCGTCAAGAAAATGATGGACTACACCGAGGTCGGCGGCGCGCCTTTATTGGGCGTCAGCGGCGCGGTGGTCAAGGCGCACGGGTCCAGCAACGGCAAGGCGGTGAGCGGCGCGCTGCGTCAGGCGGTCCTGATGGTCAGAAGCGGCGTCGCCGGGGCAATCATGGAGAACATCGGGAAACAGTCTGCCTAACGGAGGATATGAATGATGGTATTTGAGACAGTCGTGAAACTGATCGCCAGCCAGCTGAAGGTGGATCCTTCCAAGGTCACGCGCGAGGCGAGGCTGGTGGAGGACCTGGGCGCGGACAGCGCGAACGTGATGGTGCTGATCATGGACCTGGAGGACCAGTTCAACATGCAGGTGGAAGACAACGCGATCACCACGCTCAAGACAGTCGGCGACGTCGCGGACTATATCCAGGCGCGCAAAGGGTGAAGAAGGACGGCCCGGGGCTGCTGCACAACAGGGCAGCAGCCATTTTTCATGCCGGGGAGGACGCGGTGCGAGGACTTCAGGAGTCCCTGGGGCATCGTTTTGCTGACCTCTCCCTTCTGGCCTGCGCGCTGACGCATCCCTCGTTTCCCTCCCGGGCGAACAACCAGCGGCTGGAGTTTTTGGGGGACGCGGTGCTGCAGCTGTGCGTGAGCGAGCTTCTGTACGGAGGCGGAAACGACAAGGAGGGCAGACTGACCTTCAAGCGTCAGCGCCTGGTCTGTGAGGAAGCGCTGGCGGACGTCGCGCGCGGGATCGGGCTTGGCCCCTGCCTTCTGATGGAGGACAGTTTCAGGGCGCAGGGCGGGGACGCGCAGGATTCCGTTCTGGCCGACGCGATGGAGGCGGTGCTGGCCGCTGTCTACCTTGACGGCGAACTCCTTTCCGCGCGCGAAGCGGTGAGGAAACTGTGGGGAGACCGGATCAGCAGCGCGGAACCGAACCTTGACCCCAAGGGCGCGCTTCAGGCCTGGGCGGCCGGAAAGGGCCTCCCGGAGCCGGAGTACCGCCTGACCGGGGAGGAGGGGCCTCCCCACGCGCGCACGTTTAGCATAACACTCTGCCTTGATGGCCGTGAGATCTCCCGCGGGCAGGGGAAGAGCAAGAAACTGGCGCAGCAGGATGCGGCGAGGGCCGCGCTGAAAACGCTTGAGGAGGAGCAGAGAGAGGGATGAAGCTGTCCCGGATCGAGCTTTATGGCTTCAAGTCCTTCCCGCAGCGCACCGATATCCGCTTCGGCGGGGGGATCACCGGCATCGTCGGCCCCAACGGCTCGGGCAAGAGCAACATCGCAGACGCGGTGCGCTGGGTGATGGGGGAACAGAGCGCCCGCGCGCTGCGCGGGGCCAGGATGGAAGACGTGATCTTTGCCGGCACGCAGAAACGCAAGTCCATGCCCTACTGCGAAGTCAGCCTGGTCTTTGACAACGAGGACAGGACGCTTGCGGATCCGCATACGGAGGTCATGGTCACCCGCCGCGTCTACCGAAGCGGCGAGGGCGAATATTACCTGAACAAAAAGAGCTGCAGGCTCCGGGACATCGTCGACCTCTTCAACGACACCGGCATCGGCCGGGAAGGCTATTCCATCATCGGGCAGGGCAACATCGACGTCATCCTCTCCGGCCGGGGCGAGGACCGCCGGGCCGCCTTTGAGGAGGCCGCCGGCATCGTGGGCTTCAGAACCCGTAAAGAGGAGGCGGAGCGAAAGCTTGAGCGCACGGAGGAGAACCTGAACCGGGCGGGCGACCTTCTGCAGGAATTGGGCGGGAGGCTGGAACCCCTTCGGGCGCAGAGCGAAGCGGCGAGGGAGTACCTCTCCCTTTCAGGCAGGCTCAAGGCGCTGGACGCCAACATCTTCCTGTCCCGCCATGCCCAGATCAGCAAACGCATCGAATCGCTCTCGGAAAACAACCGGGCGATCGCAGAACTGATCGCAGGCTTTGACGCGCAGATCGCCCGATGCCAGGCGGGGAGAAAAGGTGTCGAGGACGCGCTGAGTGAAGCGGACAGGACCAGCGACAGGGCCAAGGAAGCGCTGGAAAACCGGGAGGACCGGCTCCGCGGACACCTGATCCTGCTGGAGAGGGCGAACCAGGCGCTGAAGAACGCGCAGGAAGAGGCGCGGCGCCACAGGGAGAACCTGGCAAGCCTGCAGAACGAGTCATCATCGCTGCGGGAAATGCTGGATCAATCCCTGCGCGGAGGGCAGGAGAGCGGCGGGCTGCTGGCCCGCGCGGATGAGCGGCTCAAGGCGCTTGAGGAGACGGCTGCGCGGGATGCGGCCGCGCGGGATGAAGCGGAATCGGCGCTGGAAGCGCACCGCGGGATGATGCTCCATATCCTGAACAAGAGCAGCAGCGTGCGGGAACAGCGTGCCAGGCAGCAGGCGATGCTCGAGCAGATCAGGGCGAGATATGCCGAGGTCACACAGAGCCTGAAAACAGCAGAGGCAGCGGCAGAGACGGCGCAAAAGCGCAGGGATGAGACCGGCGAAAGCCTGCAAAAGGCCATCGCCGCCCACCGGGTGCTGGCGGAGGAACTCAAAACGCTGGAAGACGCGCTGCAGGAAGCGAAAAACAAGGCAGCCGCCGCGCGGGATGAGCATGGGAGCGCGCTGTCCGCGCTGCAGCAGGGCAAGGCCCGGCTGGCCGCGATGCGGGAAATGTCCGGGGCGAACGAGGGATACCAGCAGCCTGTGCGGCAGGCGCTGCAGCACGCGAAGGGCAACCCGAACGTCCACGGCGCGGTGGCCAGGCTGGTCAGGGTGCCGGTGGAACTGGAGACCGCCGTTGAGATGGTCCTGGGCGGCGCACTGCAGCACATCGTGACCAGCGATGAGGAAACGGCCAAGGAACTCATCGATTTCCTCAGGGAGAAACGGTATGGCCGGGCCACCTTTCTGCCCGTCACTGCCGTAGCGTCCCGCACCCTCAGCCGCGCGGAGCGGGAGGCGCTTTCCCTGCCGGGCTGCCTTGGGGTCGCCAGCGAACTGGTCGGCTTCGAGCCCAGGCATCGCGGGGTGATCGAGTCGCTCCTGGGCCGCACCGTGATCGTAAGGGACCTTGACAGCGCGATCGCCGTTTCAAGGGCAGGCCGTCAGGCCTTCAGCGTGGTCACGCTGCAGGGGGACGTGTTGCGCTCCGGCGGCGCGATGACCGGCGGCTCCGCGGCGAACCGGACGGTCAGCCTGCTGGGCCGGGAACGGGAGATCAAGGACCTGGCGGAGAGCCTTGACAAGGCTGAAAAACGTCTTGGCACGCTGCGCGCGGCGGCGGAAGACGCCGGGAACAAGGCACGACTTCTTGATGAAGAGCTGCGCGAGGCAAGGGCGGCCCTGCAGGATGACGAGATCGGCATCGCACGGGAAGAAGAGCAGGCCAAGAAAGCCCAGGAAGCGCTTGAGGCGGCTCAGAAGCAGCTGATGCGGACCGTGGAAGCGAAAGAGCAGCTGGCCGGCATGATGGCCGAGCTGGATAACGACCTTGCGCAGGCGGAGCAGGACAGCCTGGAGGCCGACAGCGGAAGGGCCCGGCTTGAGGAAGAGGACGAAGCGCTGCGCAAGGCGTTCATTCTGGCACGGGAACGAGCGGACGCAGCGCAGGAGAAACTGACCGCCCAGCGGGAGGAAACGTCGCAGCTGCAGCATGAGCTGGACCTGATCACCCGCGACAGAGCCCGCTTTGAGCGGGAACTTACGGCGCTGAAGGCCAAAGAGGACAGGCTGGAGCAGGCGCTTGCGTCAAATGGCTTGAACATCAGTGCCCAGCTTGCGAAACTTGAGAGCCTGAAGAGCGAGACGGCGGCGCTTGAGGCGCTGACGGAAAAGGCCAGGGAGGATGCAAGGCAGGCGGAGGCTTCGCGGCGGGACCTGGCCGCGAAACAGAAAGCCCTGATGGACGAGGCGGAAAAAACGCATCTCCGCCGCAGCGAGGACAGCCAGAGGCTTCACAGGACGGAACTGAGCATCACCAGGCTGGAGGATGAACTGAAGGCGATGGCAGCTCAGCTCTGGAACACCCATGAGCTCAGCTACGCCCTGGCGGAGGGGCTGCGCTTCCGCGAAGCCTTCCATCTGCCCGCCGCCGAACGGGAAGCGGAGGAGATCAGGGGCAGGATCCGCGAAAT
>CAUJDI010000056.1 GCA_963169565.1 Bacillota bacterium
TCGGCAGCGCTGAAAGCAAGTATCAGACGGATGCGCAGAACGGGGGACCGGCCGGTGAACTGCTCACACTCAGCGTCCGGGCAAAACCGCCGGAGGGCGGGGAGAGCCGTCTTTACACCTACCCGCTGGCGGCGGACAGCCTCGGGGACATGGGCGGGAACCTGCGCTTCGCAGCCGCCGTTGCGGAGGCCGGGATGCTGCTGCGGGACAGCGAATGGAAGGGGAGCGCGACCTACGCGTCCGCGCTGGAGCTGCTCAGGGCCGCGGACAGCGTGACCGGCGACCCCTACAAGGAGGAATTCCTCTACCTGCTGACCCTGCTTGAAAGGTCATCCGGCCTGGACAAGTGAAGCGCCGGCCCCGGCCGCCGCATGCCTGCGGGCTGAACACGACCCGGCCCGCAGGCATGCGGAAACGGAACAGGGAAAGCCCCCGCTTCGCGATTTCAGACCTTGCAAACCTCACAGGGGCATGGTAATATAACTTCTGCCCCGCGCGGGATTATAGCTCAGCTGGCTAGAGCGCCACGTTGACATCGTGGAGGTCGTTGGTTCGAGCCCAATTAATCCCACCAGGCAAAAAGTCTTGAGAACTCTTAGTTTTCTAGACTTCTTTTTTTCATATTCGTGCTCAATTTAGCTCTACTACCCCCACAACCACCCCCACCAGCTTTTAGGTCTCTTCCGTCCGTTTTATCATCATCGAATAAAGTATTCAAACCAAGGATATTTTGTTCATCACATACCCTTGCCACTTAAAACTCTTAGAACACTTAAAACAATCTTCCGTTTATGATGATTGTAGGATAGGCAGGATCGAAAACCGAAAACTCTTTCGCTGCTGGTTCTGGCAAATCCTTAGATTTATTGCCCATATTCATCATCCTCGCAATGATAGTTCATTTCAGTTTTTGTTCCAGCGCAGAAAAGCATTGTTCCATTTTTTCAGGTTTGAGTCCGTTTGCTCTTTGCAGCGATTATATAGATGGTTCTGATTTGCTGCCGCAACTGCTCATAACAGGCTTCCTCTTTGCCTTCCTCCCGGCAGATCACTTCCGCGGAACAAATATCAATGTGATCAAAAAGCCGACGCTGTTGACCGGAGACGAGAAAGGCTGCGATGTCCTGAGTGGTAAGATCCCCCTGAGGAATGTCAAACAAGGGATGCCGATCCCCAAAAAGGGGATGATCGCTGTATTTTGAGACACTGTTTGCCAGATGAAGGTGATTCACCCTGGTATGAAGCGTCTGCATCGCCTGGTTGATATCCAGCCCCATCTGGGCGACATGGCTCGTATCAAAGGTAATCCCGAAAAGTTTGCTGTCGATCAGGGAAGCGATCTCCATCACCATGTCAGGAGTCCCGACAGACAGGAAAGGCTCGCCGAAGGGATTGAAGAACTCCAGCGTGATCTGGGGACAGGCATGCTTGTAGAGCTGATCACCGAAAGCGATCAATTCACGGATGGATCTCACAGTGCTCTGTACAACCGTCTGCCTGCCCTGCTTCAGGCCTTCTCCGCCGGAGAGGATGAGCATCTTTTTCGCTCCAAGCCGATATGCCTGCTGCAGCAATTTCTTACATGCTGAAACGGCTTCTTTCCTTGCCGGTTCATTCGGGGACGCGATATCCAGCCTCTCCCTCTTGAGCATGAACCCTGCCAGGAACACCACGGCCAAGTGATGCTCCCTGCAGAATCGGGCGACTTGATCCAGGTGTCCGTCCGGCCCTTCGTGATAAAACTCCACGGCTGAGAATAATCCATCCGATGCGATCATGTTCAGCGAGTCTTTCAACGCATGGTGATCGCTGACAGCCAACGGGAAAACTGCGTTCAGGCACAATCCCAGCGAGAATGGAAATCCTTCCCTGTTCAAAGCGATACCGCCTGTCTCTCTTTGTTGGACCGTAGAATGGCCAGGGAAACCTCAAGCGTTTCACGGCCTGCCCTTGCGTCGCAATGCGGCTGCCTGTCCTCCAGGATACAGGAGATGAAATAATCATTTTCGGCCTGATACGCCGTGCCGTCCAGAAAGATGTCATTAAGTTCCGTTTGCCACTGTGTTCCATCGGAGAACGCCGCTTTTGCCATGGAAAAATCCCAGATGGCATCGCCGTAGAGCGACAGCGTCCCCTTTGTGCCGATGAGCGTCTTGCAATTGTACGGCAGGGCGGAACTCCAGCTGGCGGCAATGGTGGCAAAGCAGCCGCTCCTGAGAGAAAGGCTTGCGGAAATGTTGTTGTCATAGGCCGGCAGCGAGGGGACCGTTCCTGACACCGCGGCACCAACGTGGGATACCTTTCCGAGGAGTGATGTAATAAAGTCGATATCGTGCGAGAGGGACTCGATGCTCATGCCGCACATCAGATCCGGATCCGTCCGCCAGCTTGCCCCCAGGTTCCCGTCATAGCCCGGCCCTGGACCGATCCGTACGCAGATGAACTGCACCGGCTCTCCAAGCTTCCCGCTTTCAAGCGTTTCCTTCATGAGCCGGTATCCATGGCGGAAGCGCTGGGTGAACGCCACCATGAACTTGACGCCGGTCTCCGACGCCAGCCTTTCCATGAGCAGCGCGTCGGCCATCGTCATCGCCGAAGGTTTTTCGGCAAACACGTGCTTGCCGTTTCTCATGGCCAGCGAGGCATATTCCACCCGTTTGGACGGCGGAGTGAGAAGGTGGATCATGTCCACTTCCCGGATGGCCGCCTCCAGGTCGGTCACGACAGGGACGTTGAACTCCTCTGCCAGTTTTTCCGCGTTGCCCGCTGAGATGTCATAGATACCGTACAACGAAATGTCTTTGATCCTGGACAGTGCGGCGCAGTGATGGCGGCTGATTCCGCCAGCGCCGATCATCAGTGTTTTCAGCAAAGGATTCCCTCACCTTTCATATTTGGAAAAAAGCGAAACGGGTTTTTGGCGGTCAGACAGCGAAAACGGGGAGACGTCGCTGTTCTCACCGGATTCAGGCGACAATTCCACGGACATATATCCGTCAAATCCGTTCACAAGCAGCGTCTGTATGACCGCCGCATGGTCCGTGGTGCCCTCGCCGAAGCGGCAGAACGTTTTCTGGCCGAAGACCCGGTTCTCTTTCAGATGAATGTGCTTTGTTTGGCGGGCAAAGCGTTCGGCGAACGCGCGGGGATCGACGCCCTCCGCGTCAAAATGCCCGGTGTCGATGCAGATGCCGACATGCCGGGAATCCACCTGCCGGAAGATCGCCTCATAATCCTGTTCGTTGGCCAAAACACTGCGGCAATGGTTTTCCAGCAGCAGGATCACGCCGTGCTCCTCCAAATCGGGGATGAGCAGTCTGAGCTCGCTGATGACGGCTTCAAGCCCGCCGCTGGTACCGCGTTGAAAACCGGACGCCACCACCCGCGAACAGCCAAGTTCCCTTGCCGCCTGAATGGCCCTGAGCTTATGGCAGTAGTTCATGCAAAGGGCATCCCGGTCGACGCCGCCGAAGGAGCCCACATGCAGCGCGATCGGTACAAGGCCGTGCTTCAGGCACCGAGCCTTGATGTCCGCTATTCCCGCGGGTGACAAAGTATGCGCATACCAGCAGTTGAACTCAATGAAGCGGTATCCCGCTTCCTTTGCCTGGGAAAAGGTATTGAAAAAATCATTGTCGCCGAATCCGTCAAAGCTCAGCGAGGAAGCCGCCAATTTCAACATACGTTCGCCTCTATCCTTTGATTCCGGATGTTGCGACACCTTCGATCAGAAGCCGCTGAAAGGTCACAAAGAGCACGAGGATCGGAACGATGGACAGGGTGGACATCGCGAACATCGCTCCGTATTGGCTGAGGGCCTGCCGGTCGATGAACATCCGCAGGCCCAGCGTGGCCGTATAGGAGGTCGGCGTCCTGAGGTAGATGATCTGCGTAAAAAAGTCATTCCACGTCCACATAAAGGTGAAGATCGTCGTTGTGATCAGCGCCGGGGCCGCCAGGGGAAGCAGGATGCGGTAGAAAACCGAGTAGTGGTTGCAGCCGTCAACGATCGCCGCCTCATCCAGGTCCCTGGGAATACCTCTGTAGAACTGGACGATCAGGAAGATAAAAAATGCGTCCGTGGCCAGGAACTTCGGGATCACGATCGGCAGGATCGTGTCCACCCATCCCATTTTATGAAAGTACGCGAACTGCGGAACGATCGTCGCATGGACCGGGAGCATCATCGTCATCAGCATCAGCGAGAAGAAGAGCTTCCTGCCTCGGTACTCCAGGCGCGCGAAAGAATAGGCCACAAGCGAGCAGGAGAGGATATTGCCGATCACCGCCAATACGGAGATCAGTATCGAGTTGTAGAAATATGTCGTGAAGGTAACCCTGCCTGAGGAGAGCCAGCCGATGGCATAGTTCTCCAGGGTGAGCTGTCTGGGGATCAGTGATAGATCCTTGAAGATCAAGTCCTCCGGCTTGAAGGAGCTGACGACCATCCATACCAGCGGATAGATCAGCACAAGGGCAATGACCGAAACAAGCGCTGTGCGGATGATCCTGACGGTTTTCGAATCCCGTATCATGATGCCGGCCTCCCTTAGTGGTATTGCACGTGCTTGCTGAAGGCCTTGAAGGAGAGAAGAGTGATGAGGGCGATGATCAGCAGAAGGATCCAGGAGAGCGCGGACGCGTACCCCATGCGCATCTTGCTGAACCCTTCGTTGTAGATGTGCAAGGTATAAAACAGCAGGCTGTCCAGTACGCCGCCGTTTCCGCCGCTGATGATGTAGGCTTCCGTAAACACCTTGAAGGCGCTGACGATCTGCATGATGACGTTGAACAGGATGATCGGGGTCATCATCGGCAGGATGATCCTGGTTGTCTGCTTCATTCTGGTTGCGCCGTCGATCGCCCCTGCTTCCAGCAACTCATTGGGGATCTGCTTAATGCCTGCCAGGAAAATGATCATCGGGGATCCGAACTGCCAGACCCTCAGGATGATGAGCGACCAAACCGCGAAACGGGGATCGGCGATCCAGCTGATATTGGAGATGGAGGTCAGGCCCAGCGCCCTGAACAGCATATTCAGAATGCCGTCCATTCCGAAAACCTGTCTCCATAAAATGGCGATCGCGACGCTGCCGCCCAGCAGCGAAGGAATATAATAGATTGCGCGGAATGCCGAGAGGAAGGGGATCCCCTTGTTGAGCGCGAAAGCGAGAATCAAGGAAAACAGCAGCTGGAGTGGCACGGATACGAAAACGTAGACGAACGTTACCCTTACCGCGTTGAGGAAATGGAAATCACGAGTAAACATTTTGACATAGTTTGAAAACCCGATAAAGCTTGGATCTGATAGCAGATTGAAATTTGTCAGGGAGTAATAGAACGAGTAAGCAAGCGGGATCAATGTGAGCAGCAGAAAACCCAGCAACCACGGTATTAGGAATACATATCCCGCCATTTTATCCATCTTTTTCATGGCTGCCTCCCGGGAGAGTTCAATATCCTTCGGGGCAGGCCGGGGTAAACCCGGCCTGCCCCGGTTGGCAATTCAGGCTTTATCGCCAGGTTACTGTGCGTTTTCCGCGATGACGTCGTTGGCGATGTCAATGACGGACTGGGCGGCCTGCTCAGGTGTCATAACGCCTTCAGCAACCATGTGCGATGCGGACTCGATTTCGCTCTGCACGGCCCATACGCCGGGAGCCTTCGGAATGAAGGGAAGCGTGGTCGCGCCGACACGGCCGAGGTATTCCGCGGCTTTGACGTCCGAGGGATCTGCGTTCTTGTTCAGTTCAGCCTGGATGGTCTGGTTTCCGATGACGCCAAGCTCCATCTTGAAGATCTTCTGGGCTTCCATGTTGTTGACGAAGAAATTGATGTAGCGCGCGGCGAGGTCAGGGTTCTTGGCAGTCTTGGAAATCCCGAACGAGGAGGTAATCAGCAGGTCGCCGAACTCGTTCTGCCCGCCGGGATGCGTGGGCACGCGGCGGAGCACGATGTCATCTTCGATGCCGTTCTGGAACATTTTATACTGGTTTGCGTTGGCGAAGAAGAACGCGACTTTGCCCATGGCCAGCGCGCCTTCCTGCCATGCGCGGGCCGCCCATTCCTGTGTCCAGGCGGCGTTGGCGATCGCGCCGGACTTGCGCAGGCGGTTCGCGAGGTCATACCAGCCGCTCAGGGTTTCCAGGGTGGGCGCGAACTTGCCTTCCGCGTCGACCCATTCCGTTCCGATGGGGCTGTTCTGGCGGATCCAGACCCACGCCAGATCGTTGTTGTTGTAGAAGTCCAGTGCGGCGTAAGTGTCTTCGGGGAGCTTTGCCTGGAGTTCGTTCAGGAAGGCTTCGAACTCAGCCCAGGAGATGTTCTCATCCTCTCCCCAGAGCGTCATGCCGTACTTCTCGACCATGGTCTTGTTGATGATCATGCTCTGGGCGGTGATGCCAAGGGAGATCATGTAGAGCTGGTCTTCATACTTGCCGGTCGCGGCGTAGCTCTGGTTCCATTCGCTCAGATCGATCACGCCGTCCTTGACGTACCCGTCCAGCGGCAGCAGAACGCCCTTGGAGCAGTATTCGCCGATCTGGTTGGACTGGAACTGCACGACGTCCGGGGCGCTTCCGCTGGCGTATGCTGTCGCCATGGAGACCCAGTAATCAGCCCAGCCGGGGCTTTCGGTGACGATCTCCACGTTCGGGTTCTCGGCCATGAACAGGTCATTGATGGCGAAATACAGCTTGTCGCGGTTTGTATTTCCCCACCAGGCAACGCGCAGGACTTCTTTTCCGGAAGCCTGTGCGACCGTGCTCAGCGGCAGCACGAGCAGTACGGTGAACACCAGGAACAGAGAGACGATTCGTTTCAGGTTTTTCATTTTCGGTCCCCTTTCTTTGTTTTATTTTACTCTAAAGTAAAATCAAAGTAGTTCTGGGAGAGGATCGCACCGTCATCCGCAACAATGGACATGTTGATCCTGTACCCCTTGCCGGCTTCTTCCTTTGGCGCTGGCCAGATGATGTGGTCGGCGATCTCCGCTGAATCCTCCAAAAGGGTCAAGACATAATCGTGCTCCCTGACGGTTCTTCCGGTGCTTTGCTCGATGATCTCCCAGCGGATGCGCGCCCTGTCGACCGTATGATAATGGTCATTGATGATCCAGACCCGGGCGGTGAAGCTCTCTCCGGCCTTGAACACTTTCTTCCGGCCCAGCACATAGGGCGACATGCAGGGCTCCAGGGAGATCAGCACCGGTGTGTACACCATCTGCATGGCGTCATATGCCTTGTAGGGGCGGCGATAATAGTCCAGCAGTCCGGATCCGATCATCGGGCAGGCGTCGCACCAATAGTACAGGTACATCGTGCCTACGGGGTTGTACTTGCGCTGACGGAGAAACTCGATCTGTTCCTTGACCGAGATCGCCTCATACTCCTGGGTGTTATTGATGAACTCCTCAATGGAACGGCCGAGCTCGACCTTTGCGAACTTGAAGGTGTTGGAATAGAACAGGCCCCAGTACTCCCAGAGGTCCCAGTCCGTGATCGGCCACAGCTTGTCCTCGGGGATGAAGGTTTTCAGCGTTTCCAGGCAGGGCAGGGACTGCGAACCGAACTCCACGATGTTGGGCGGGATGATCTTGTCCTTCACGTTCGTATCGCCGTCGGAGCAGCAGCCTGTCATGATGTTCATGACGCCTTCGCGGTAATCGCCCAGATGCACCCAGCGTGTGGGATCGACTGACTTGAGGGTCTCCTTCAGGATCTGGCAGAGACGGAAGTAGTTGTTCGGCTTGTCCGGCAGGAAATAGATCTCCGGCTCCTTGTAGACCGACCACATGCCCATGCAGGCGTGGCTGGTGAGCATGCAGCCCATGTCCCGAATCATATCGGACGCGCGCATGATCAGGTCGTCATCGTCACTGACGCAGTAATGCAGTGGAAAGACCTGCCACATCAGAAGCCCGAGCTCGTCGCAGATGCGGTATACGCCATCCTTCTCCACGTGGCTGCCGATACGGATCGCATTGATGTTCATCCGGATCATCTTGCTGAAATCCGCCTGCCACATCTCCTCGTTGGCCTCGCTCATCCAGAGGCTGGAAATATAGCGCATGCCCCGCAGGAAGATGCGTTTCCCGTTCAGGTACCACTTGCCGTACTTCTCGTCGTACTCAATATCCTTGATGCCAAAGCGCATCGTTACTTCGTCTTTTGCCATGCGAAGCCTCAGGGAATACAGGTGCGGGAAACCATGATCCCAGGTCCACCACAGCTTCGCGTCCTTCACGGTGACGACGAACTTGAATGTCGTATTGCCAGGCGGGAGTACAAGCTCCTTCCTGCGGCGATGAAGCTCGTCGCCTGCAAAATTGGCTGGCGAAATCAATGCTTCGATCGCGGTGGAAACGGTAACCCCGGTCGTATTGCTGACCGTGACATCCAGACAGACCATCGCCTCGCCGGTCGGCTTGTCCTTTCCGTCGCCCTGCCAGTCTTTCCTGAGTACCGTCTTGGTGGTGATCTTGCAGTACGCGATGAAGATCTCGGGGCGGATGACCAGCGTCACTTCATCCCAGATCCCGGCCGAATTGCCGTCCTGCCTGAAGGACGTCATCGAACCCGGACGGTGCATCGCATCGATCATGTGCCCCTTGATCTGCGTGATGGCCTTGGCCTGATGGCGCTGGTATTTCTCCGACAGGGGGGTATCCCTGTCCATGCCCGCGTTGATGTACTCGGTTTCGTCCCGGGGCGCGCCGTCCCTGACGACAAGCACGTTGTTTTCGCTCCGCAGAATGCCGGTGACGTCAAACTCGAAGGGATTGAAGATTCCCTCGTGTGATCCCAGGAACACGTCGTTGAGCCAGACGTCGGCATAATAATCGACCGCGCCGAAGCGGAGGAACACCTGATCCTGCGGATTTCCTGAATGAAAATCGAAGGAGGTGCGAAACCAGACCGTTCCAAAATAATCCCCGATCTCGGTCAAGTACCAATTGTTCGGTACTTTGATCATTTTCCATGCGGTGACGTCCGCGTCGGACGCCTGGAAGCCAAGTTCCTCGCCCTGCAGCGTTTCGTCGATCCTGTACAACCAAGACCCTGAGAGATCTATCTTCTGTCTGCCCTCATGAAGCATAATCAATTGGGATACCTACTTTCTGCAAGCCGTCAGTTGCATGCTTTGATGACTGTCTGGTTGGACGAAAGACGATTTCCTTCGGGATCCCTCGCATCCATCCTGATGACGTACTCGCCAATGTAATCCATAGGAATGATCCACTCGATCATGTCCAGCACCTTCGCAGAATCAGGCTTTAGCAGGACGTTGCATCGATTCCCATACAATGCTTCATCGCTGCCCTTCCGGCAGATCTGCCAGGAAATTTCGGCCTGTACTTCATGGAAATGATCATTGTTCACCCAAACCTTGCCGATGAACTTCTCACCGCGGTTGTACTTTTTGTCCCTCCCGATCAGATAAGGCGTCCGATTCCATTCCAGGCTGACCAGAACCTGCGTATAGACCGATTTCATCGAATCATACACCTGATAGGGTTCCCTGTAATAATCCAGCAGACCGGAGCCCATGATCGGGCAGGCATCGCTCCAGTAGTACAGATACATGGATGCGACAGGCCGGTACTTACGCTGCCGCAGGACCTCGATCTGCTCCTTGACCACCAAGGCCTCGTAGCGCTGGGAGTTGTCAATGAACTCCTCCAGGGAATGGCCAAGCTCCACGCGTCCGCGCTTGAACTGGTTGCGGTAAAACAGGCCCCAGTATTCCCAGACATCCCAGTCGATCGGCCAGAGCTTGTCCACAGGGATGAATTTCTTCAGGCTTTTCAGGCAAGGGATCGAATCGGCTCCGAACTCAACGATATTCGGCGCGAACTCTGTCTTTAGAATATCTTTGTCCCCGTCCTGGCAGGAGCCGATCATGATGTTCTGGACGCCTTCGCGGTAATCGCCTTTGTGGATCCAGCGGATGGGATCGACCGAGCCCAAGGTCTCCTTGAGCACTTCACAGAGCCTGAAATAAACGTTGGGCATGTTGGGAAGCGCATAGATCTCAGGTTCCTTGTAGACAGACCACATTCCCATGCAGGCATGGTTGGTAAGCATATATCCCATGTCGCGCATCATGTCAGACGCCCGGTCGATCACCTCGTCAGAGTCGTCGATGACGTAGTGCAGCGGGAACACCTGCCACATCAGCAGCCCCATCTCATCGCAGAGTTTGTAGAAACCGTCCTTCTCCACGTGGCTGCCGATACGGATGGAATTGATGTCCATGTCAAGCATTTTTTTGAGGTCCGCTCGCCACATCTCCTCGTTGGCCTCGCTCATCCAGAGGCTTGAGATATACCGCATGCCCCTTAAAAAGATCTTCTTGCCGTTGAGGTACCATTGTCCGTCCGCGTCGGTCTGGACTTCCTTGATACCGATCGTGAGCGAAACCCTGTCCGCTTCGAGGCTGAAGTCTGCAGCGTAGAGGTGCGGAAAGCCGTGGTCCCAGGTCCACCACAGCCTGACATCTTCAAGCGTGACAAACAGCTTGAAGACGTTGTCCCCAGGCTGTACGACCACGTTTCTGGTGATGGCGGCGGACTTTCCGCCTTCAAAGTTTGAGGGCTTCACATGAAGGGCGATCGCGGTCTTTACAGCATTCTTTTCCCTGTTGTGTACATATACATCAAACGCGGCCAGTCCGGTGCCGTCCTGTTTGTCCTGCTGATCCCCCAGCCAGTCCTTTTTATAACCGATCTTCGTATAGGACTTGACATAGCTGATGTGGATATCCGGTTTTACTACGAGCGTCACCGACCCCCATATACCGCCCGAATTGCCGTCCTGACGGAAGGAAGTCATCGCGCCGGGGCGGTGCATCGCCTCCACCATGTGCCCCTTGATCTGGGTGATGCCCTTGGACTGGTGGAATTTATAAGGGTCTGACAGCGGTGTGGCTTCCTTGTCCGTAAGGATATAATCGGTTTTGTCCTTCGGCGCGCTGTCACGCAGGACGATGACGTTTTTTCTGTCATGGTGGATGAAGTCCGTGACGTCATACTCGAAACTGTTGAACATCCCCTCATGGTATCCAAGATACTGGCCGTTGACCCACACCTCGCTGATGTAATCAACACCTTCAAAGCGAAGATATAGATTGCTGCCCTTCAGTTCCCCGGGTACGTCAAACTCCCTGAAATACCAGATGGTACCAAAATAGTCGCCGATCTCTTCCGTCAGATACCAGTTGTGCGGGACCTTGATGTCGCGCCACGCGGAACGATCCTGGGACTCCAGATAATAACTCTGCCGTTTGCCGACATCGTTCTGATCGAGCCTGTATTTCCACACTCCGTCCAGAACAAGCCGAGGCCTGTCGTATAATTCACAGTACATATTGACCGCTCCTATCAACGTTTCTTCCGGATCAGAGCTCAAAGATCTTCCTGACGTTTTCCTTGGTCAGCCTTCTCTCCAGAGCGAAACCGGGCATTTCCACCAGGGTGATCTCAGCCAGGTAGAGGACTTCCGTGCCATGTTCCAGGTGCCCGGCCAATACGCCGTTCCTGTCGGCGATCGTGAAATGGAAATGCGCGACGCCGTTGATCACCGTCCCGGATATACCGCCGAATTCGAACACGCCCTTCTCGTCAAAAAACAAATCCTCGGCCTTCTCACCCAAAGAGGTTGGCTTGTGGTAACAAAGCCGCTGAGCGGATCCGATGCCGCTGGCAACGTAGGCATTCCGGATGCCCATTTCCTTCAGGGACGCCTCGACGCTTTCGATGATTTTTTCACCGCGTTCCAGCTCGAGGATCACGATTCTTCCAAAGTTTTCCGAAACGTATCTTTTCACTTGATTGCGCTCCTGTGTAAAAAATTTCGAGCTATAGAGTTTATACGCAGCGAGTATTGCATACATTTTTTTTGAATGCAACACGCGCCCCATCCATCAGCCGGACAGCATACTGAAAGATTGTTTCCTATGAGCATTCATCCGTTTGGACATAATACCGGCGCTTTGTCCAACTCATTCCATAATGTTTTTTTATTGTACATGCTGTTTGTTTTTGATCCGGTAGTGTCGCTTCCTCAGCCATACACCATATGCTATACTGGCTGTGCAAATATGAAAAGATAAATGGAGTGTTTGCGGCTTTTATCGGCTGCAGGCACGTCAGATCAGGGGTGTACATGTGGTGATCCATACACTCAAAGGCAGGCTGATACTAACCTTTACACTCATCCTGGCACTGGCCGCGGTGCTTACATTTCTTCTCTATTCTGATTATTCAAGGGCGCTGGTCGAGCGCAATCTTGTCAGCGCGACATCGAGCAGCATCCGCTTCATCATGGACAATGTGGACCGGAAGCTTGATGAGTGCAGGAATCTTTCTGACTGGATCTTCGTCAACCGCTACATCGACAAGATGCTTGTGCGGAATTACGGGAGCCCCATCAACAATTTGGACCGCGATGTTTCCGCCGCGATGAAAACCATCAGTGACCGAATCACAAGCTCCACGATCAGCGATGACGTTCTGGGGATCATCATTCAAGGAGACAACGGCGTCATCCTGAGCAGCGGAGAAGAGGCATACTATACGTCCCTGGATACCCTGTCCTCCCAGGACTGGGTGCTTGCTTCCAAAAATCGGATGACCTTCTCCTGGGTAGGGTTGAAGCCGAACCTTTCCCGCCAGCACGCCAGCGGATTTTGCCTCCCCATCGCACGAGCTGTCATCTACTCGGACACCCGAAAACAGATCGGATGGCAATACATCAGCTTTTCCGCCAGCGTGATCGGCAGTGTTCTTCTGGATCTGCGGCAACCGAAAGGCTATGACCTCTTTCTGGTCGACAAGACCGGCAATGTGATTTACAGCAACCGTGCCGGTCTCCTGGGCACTGTCCTAAGCAACGAGCAAGCGCTTAAAAAGCTTGGCGAGGATCCTGGGGACACATATTTTCCCGTCACCTTTGAGGGCAGCAAGGCGCTCGCGTTTACCGCCCGCTCTTCCTATGGGAGTTTTTACGCGATGCAGTTTGTGGATGATTCCCTTCTTGAAAGCGAAAAGGCAGTCGCATCCCGCGACGCGCTTTGGAACATCCTGATCATCATTGGACTTGGCTCGGTGCTGGCTGCAATGATCACCAGCACGCTCACCCGCCCGATCGGCTTGCTGATGAAACGCATGCAGGCCATTGCGAGCGGTGATTTTGAGCAAGTCAAGGAAATCGAGGGTGATCACGAACTGGGCAGGCTTGGCAAGGGAATGAACCAAATGGCGGCCGAACTTCAGGAGCTCATCCTGAAGGCCAAGGAAGATGAGAAGAAAAAGAGCGTTCTGGAGTTCAAGGTTCTGCAGAACCAGATCAATCCTCACTTCGTCTACAATGTGCTCAACTCAGTCAAGATGATGGCGCTCATTCAGAAGTCGACCGGGATCTACAACATGGTGACCTCGCTTGGGGTTCTGCTCAAGGAGGTCTCAAAAGGCGCCTCAGATCTTATTCCACTTAAGGAAGAGCTATACTTGCTTGATAAATACCTCGATATCCAGATCGTACGCCGGAATGGACTGCTCAAATCGGTCTTCGACGTATCCGAGGATTCGCTTTCCTGTCTGATTCCGAAGTTCACGCTTCAGCCGATCGTTGAAAACGCCATCGTGCACGGATTGTCGGACAAGCGTGGTATGGGGATCATCGAAATCAGGGGATGGCTGGAAAAGGATATGCTTTGGATCACGATCCGCGACAACGGCGTCGGGATCCCACCGGAGAAACTGCCCACGCTGCTGGAGGAGAGAGAGGAAAGCAGGGGGCTATACTACAATGGCGTTGGATTGTCCAATGTCGCGCAGAGACTCCGGATGGTTTTCAGCGGCGACTGCTCACTTGACTTTTCCAGCGAGCTTGGAGGGTATACGCTCGTCAGTCTCCGTATTCCTGTAACGAGAAAGGTGGACGAGGCATGATCCGTGTCCTGCTGGTTGATGACGAGGCGCTTGTCCGCGTGGGCCTCAAATCTCTCGTCCCGTGGAACGAACTCGGCTACGAAGTCGTCGGCGAAGCGGCCGGCGGGGAAATCGCCCTGACGCTTCTGGATACGCTGCGTCCGCAGCTGATGATCACCGACATCGTCATGCCGCGGCTCAGCGGGACGGAACTGATCCGGATAGCAAAGAAAAAATACCCTGAACTGATCGTCATCGCCCTTTCAGGCTACAACGAATACGACCTGGTCCGTGAAGCAATGAAAAACGGCGCCACCGATTATCTGCTCAAGCTTAACCTCAGCAGCGAATCGCTTTCGGAGCTGCTGACGGAGCTGCGCCAGGAACATGGCCTCCCGGATGAACCTGCGGATGGGAACGGCGATAAGGACAGCAAGCTTGCGCTCCGGCATCAGATCAAGCAGGCCATCGGTTTTGAAGGCGGGAGCGGAGGGCGGGAGATCATTCTGCCTGTGAACGTGCAGGGAAACCTGATGACGCTTGGATTTATCAACAGCAACCTGTATACGGGCATGGAGCGTTACTCGCAGCAGGATGCCAAGCACCTTGAAATGACGATCGTGGATATTCTGGAGGAGATCCTTGCCAATTTCTATCCAGGGTGCGCGCTTGTGTGGTGCGGTGGCGCGTTCGTCCTGCTCTTGTTCGCCGAATCCTTCGAGCGAGGGCAGCTTGACTTGATGGGCAAGGCGATGCTGCAGATGCTCAAGACCTATGTCAACATCGACTCAGCAGTCGCCTTCAGCGACCCTTTCCGTTCCCCTTTGGAGATCGAACCCGGATTCAAGCAGGCCAGGCACGCGATACGCCGAATTTTCAGGAGCGGTTATCACACCGTTCATTTTGCCGATGATGCGGATCCCCAGCCTTCACATACGGAAAGAGATCCGCTTCTTGTTGAGAGCCTCAGCCGCGCGCTGATCCTCCAGGATACGGAGGTGCAGCAGACAGCATTCCGGAAGCTTGAGGAGTACATCCCATCGTTTGCCCAGCGCCGCGACGCCTGCGATTGGGTCAACCAGATCGTGTGCATGTGTGACCTGGCGCTTGGGGAAGGATTCGCAGCGTTCAGGCAGGGATCATCGCTTGCACTGGAACAGATCTACCTGTTCAGGACGGCGGATGAACTTGCCGGATGGTTCAGACAGTATGCGGAGCTGGTGACAGATTATCAGGGCGTGGAAAGCAGGAAGCAAACACACCCGCTGATCAGAAAGGCGAAACGGTACGTACAGGAGCACATCAGCGAACAGATCGCGCTGAACGACGTCGCTGCCTTTCTGGGCATCAGCGCGGGGTACTTCTCAACGCTGTTTGCGAAGTCTGTCGGAACCAACTTCAAGGAGTACGTCAACCAGGCGAAGATTGAACGCGCCAAGGAAATCCTGCGCGAGGGCGGCCACAGGATCTATGAGACCGCATACCTGCTGGGCTTCGACAACGTATGTTATTTCAACAAACTATTTAAGAAACAGGCGGGCTGTACACCCGGGCAATACCAGAGCTACGCGGAAAGAGAACCGTAAATGGGCTTCATCGAGGGATGAGGTCAGCCAGTGTAAGGAGAATACGGCAAGTACAGGTGGTCAGCCTCATCATGCGCTTTCCGGCCGCTTGATACCGCGGCATCGCCAATACCTCCTCTTCCGGGATCATCAGTCAGCTGTACTTGCCCTTCAATCTGCAAAAAGTACAAGAAAAATGAAAATGCGACATATTGCTTGCGAAGCTGCGAATGGATTTCGGTAATATCGTCAAGGTATCCGTATTCTGTGCATTGATTGCACGGCTCCCGCGGTTACAATAGATATACAAATCGGTCAATAAATGTACATTATTGCTAAGAAACGGAGGCGGCAGAGAATGGTTCTATATTCAGGGGAAGGAACGGGCCGCGTACTGGTATTGGGGCTCAAGAGAGGCGATCTCCTTCTGGAAAGCATCGTCAAGGCGCTTAAGGATGCAAACATCCGGGATGCGATCATCACCGGCGCGATCGGTTCGCTGCAAAAGGCAGTGCTCCATAGGGTGATCGGGACCGGGCGCGAACCGGAAGACGAGTTCATTACGCTGGAGCGTCCGATGGAGTTGGCCTCCCTTCAAGGTCTGGTCGTGGACGGCGAACCCCACTTCCATATGGTCGTTTCAGATACGGATTCCGCCTACACGGGTCATCTGGAGAATGGGACCACTGTGCTGTACCTGACGGAAATCACCTTGCTGGAGGTCAGCGGCCTTTCGCTTGCCCGCCGCAAAAATGAGGACAACATCGCGACGCTCACCCCGCGCTGAGTGAACATTGCCCCCGGACATCGGGGGTGATTGAATAAAGGAGGTTTACGCAATGAAAGGATCCTGGAGAAAACTCGCTTCCATGGTGCTGGCTATGCTGATGCTGACCTTGCTGGCCCTGCCGTCAGTCGGTCTGGCCGCGGAAAAGATTGAGATCCGGCTGATGACCCCGTGGACAGCCGGTTCCGCTGCCTATGACCAGATCGAGGCACTGCTGGCCAGCTGGGTAGAAAAGCATCCCAATGTGACGATCGTCCACGACGCGCTGCCCACTGCCGACGTCCGCACCAAGCTGACCGTCGAAATGGCGGCCGGCAATCCCCCTGACGTGTCCTGGAGCCCGCTGAGCTATGCCCGCGAGTTCATCAAGGACAACAAGATCATCGACTGGTCCGGCGTTTTTAAAGATCCGCGCTATCCCGAATTCAAGCAGTGGTTCTCGGAGACCTCGCTGAACTTCGCCACCACGCTGGATGGAAAGATCATGCTGGCTCCGCAGGAAGGCTCCATCGACGGCCTGTACTACAACAAGGACCTGTTTGCTCAGTACGGCTGGAAAGTGCCCACCACGTTTGACGAGCTGCTCGCATTGGTACCTCAGACAAAAGCCCAGGGGATCGCGACCCTGGTGACCGGCGGCAAAGACGGCCGCTTTGCATGGATGGCTTCTGCCTTGCTGGCGCGCGCAGCCGGCTTGAAAAACTTCACAGCGCTCACGCTGGGTGACAACAAGACCAGCTGGGATGATCCCGCCTTCGGATTTGTCACCATGATGACCAAATTCAAGGAACTGGTCGATGCGGGCGCATTCCCCAACGGCGTGCTGGGCATGAGCGCGACGGAAGCTGACCAGCTCTTCGCCCGCGGCGAGTCCGCGATGTATTATGAAGGTGCCTGGAAGCCTGGCAACTTCAACACCGCCGGCGGCCCTGAATTCCTGGCTAAACTCGGCCGTGTCGACTTCCCCGTGATGACAGACTGCCCAGATGGCGATGCGAATGTCCGCGTCGGCGGCAACATTACCGGTTTCTTCGTCGCTGCCGGACTGTCTGAGGAAAAGCAGGACCTGTGCATCCAGCTGGCCCGCGACATCTGCAGCCCTGAGTTCAATACCCCGATCATGGAAAAAGGCGGCTTCGTGTATGCCGGCAAGACGGATTATGACGCGAGCAAGGTCTCCAGTGTCATGAACGAGCTGATCCAGGCTTACCGCACCGCCCCCGCCTACATCCCCTCGATGGATACCATCGCGCCCCCGGCCGTGGACCTGGCGATCAAGCGGACGGCCATGCCGGGTCTCATTACCGGCGAGTATGACGTGAACGCGGCCGTCGCAGAGGTTCAGAAAGCGGCTGTGGATTATGTGAACGCCCAGTAAACCCTACTCTGTCGCCGCGCTTGCCCCACAGGACAGGCGCGGCGACAATTCCTGAAACAATAAAGGAGAAGCGCCACAATGGCCGGCAGGAAAAAGGGTCCGGACACGATGCCGAAAGCGGAGACAAACGCTCAGCTGATGATCGGCAAGAAGCGCACGAAGGTCATGATCTACATCTCACTGACCTTTTTTGCGCTGCTGGTGTTTCTTCCGCTTCTGTGGCTTTTCTTCTCGTCTCTGAAGTCTCAGGCTGACCTGACGATGAACACCTGGGGACCGCCCAAAGACTGGCTCTGGAATAATTATATCAAGGCCTGGAAAGGCTCCAAAATCGACCGTTACCTGCTCAACAGCATGTATGTCACCGCGCTCACGATCGTCATCACGGTCCTTGCGTGCACACCCATCAGCTTTGTGCTGGCCCGGTATCGCTTCCGATTCAAGAAGCTGCTGTATTACGTGGCGATCGCGGGCATGATGATCCCCATCCATTCGGCGGTCATCCCCCTGTACATGATGGTCGGTGACCTGGACAAGTACAACAACCTCAATATGCTGGCCTTTATCTATGCCGCGTTCCGGATACCGGTCTCCATCTTCATCCTTGAGGGGTTTATGAGCAGCATACCCAGGGACCTGGAGGAATGCGCCTTTATCGACGGATGTTCGACTACCAAGCTATTCCTGAAAATCATCGTGCCACTGTCTAGGGATGGGATCGTCACCATCTCCGTTCTGGCGGTGCTGGCCTGCTGGAATGAGCTGCTTGTTGCCATGCTGATCCTCAGCAAGCCCGCGCTCAAGACGCTGCCGATCGGGCTGATGGGTTTCATTACGGAATATAACTCCGAGTATACGCAATTGGCAGCAGGCATCATGATCGCGATCGTTCCCAGCATCTTATTCTATCTCATCGCTCAGGAGAAAATTGAGAAGGGCATGATTGCCGGCTCGATCAAGGGGTAAGAGCCCTCGGATAGAAAGGTTTTATTGCATGCGAATCACCAAGAGCAATCGAGGCGTCATACTGTTGTTCCTGGTTCCCGGCTTCGCGCTCTATCTTTATTTGGTGCTGTACCCCATCGTACAGTCGGCAGTTCTTAGCCTGTATAGGTGGGATACCCTGGCTTCCAAGCGCTTCATCGGATTTGGCAATTATGTATCGGTCTTCAACTCATCCCTGTTTTGGAAGTCGATGACCAATTCGATCATATTCATGCTGGCCACGACGCTGCTTCAGGTCGTTATCGGCTTTTTCCTGGGCTACCTTGTCTACCTGCAGCTGAAGGGGTACCGTTTCTATAAAACGATGCTCTTTATCCCAACGGTCCTTCCCTCTGTCGCAGTAGGCTTTATCTGGAACTATATCTACAGCCCCAGTATGGGCCTGCTCAAACCGCTTATGACAGCTCTGGGGCTCAAGGCCAGCTACATTCCCCCTCTTTCCGATCCGACGCTTGCGCTGCTGGCGATCATCATCGCGCAGACATGGAACTCCTGCGGTATCCAGGTGATCCTGTTCAACTCGGGCTTTATGAACATGCCCGGCGAGGTCATCGAGAGCGCGACGCTGGACGGCGCAAGCGGCTTTGGGATGATCCGGCATATGATCATCCCCCTGAGCTGGGACATCATCAAGATGGTGATCATTCTGCAGCTCATCGGTGCGCTGCGGGCATTCGACCTTGTATACGTCATGACAGGAGGCGGTCCGAACCACGCGACTGAACTGCTGCCCATGCACCTGTTTGTCAATGCGTTTGAGAATTTCAACCTTGGATACGGAAACGTGGTCGCGATGGTGATCTTTGTATTGGCTATGCTGATAACGATCTTTATGCGCAAACTGATGGAAAGGGACAGTTTGTATTAAAGATAGATAACCAACAATATATAAAGGAGAACAAACCAATGACACGCGAGGAGCTCATCACAGAAATCAGGAAATTCAGGAACGCCGATCTTTCCGACGGCATGGACGCTCTGGGGCTTGTGGACAAGGGCACGATGAACCAGAAGATGCGTCCGCTCCGCCCGGGGATGGAATTCAAGGGTTATGCCTACACCGTGAAGCTGCTGCCCAAACAGGACGGGGTCGTCTCCTGCACCAGCGTCGAGCAGTGGCGGGAGGAGCTGGGCAAGGGCTGCGGGGATATTTACCGCTTTGTGGACGGCATCACGGAGAAAACAGCAAAGGATATGGTCGTCGTGATCGATATGGGAGGCGTGACCGGCGGAGTGTGGGGGTCTGAGATCGCAATGAATACCATGATCCGCGGCATCTCCGGCGCGGTGATCGACGGCGGCTGCAGGGATTCCTATGAAACCAACCTGGAGAAGGCGAACGTTTTCTGCACGCGCCGGACCTTTGTACATGCTTATGGCCGCGTCACCTTCGGCGGGACCAATCTGCCCGTCAACTGTGCCGGCGTGCTGGTCAAGGCCGGTGACATCGTCTGCGCGGATGATGACGGCGTGCTGGTGATCCCCTACGAACGCGCGGAAGAGGTGTTGATGTTTGCGAGGATGCAGCTTGAGGATGACATCAAGACGCGCGGCGAACACTACAGGAAGCTGGGCTTCAAGCCCGATGAGACGCTGAGCAGGCTGTAAAAGGCTGCAGAATGGAGCAACAGGAATGATTGCATTGCAGAAAATCGCCCAAGGGGAGGGGGGGGAGTTCCGCGACGTCCATGTCCCTTCTCCGGGCCCCAGGGATCTCCTGGTCAAGGTCCGCGCAACCGCGCTGTGCAAGTCGGACGTGGAAGTTCTGGAGTGGACCCCGCTTGTCGCCGCAGGCAACCTGCCGCTGCCGCTGACAATGGGCCATGAGTTTGCAGGAGAGGTCGTAACGGTCGGCGACCTGGTCCGCCAGTTCAAAGTCGGTGACCATGTGGCGGGCGAGACACATATCCCGTGCGAAAAATGCCTCGAGTGCCGTACGGACCACAAGCACATCTGCTCCGGCGGCATGGGGGTCCTTGGACGCAACGTCAACGGCAGCTTTGCCGAGTATATCCTGCTGCCAGAAATTTCCGCCATCAGGGTCAGGAAGGAAGCGCCGTTTGAAGAGATGGCCCTTCTTGAACCTCTGGGCACCGCCCTGCACGCGCTGCAGAAGGCGCAGCCCTCCGGAAAGACCGTTGCCATCCTTGGCGTGGGGACCATTGGCCTGATGGCCTGTGAAATGGCGCGCGCGCTGGGTGCGACAAGGGTCATCGCGCTGGACATCAACAAAGACCGCCTGGCATACAGCCTCGAACTGGGCGCGGACGTCGCCCTGGACGGGCGGGAGGGTGATTTTGTGTCTCGCGCCCGTGAAATGACCCATGGATCGGGTGTCGACGCGGTCGTGGATTTCACAGGAAGCCCGCGGGTCATCAACCAGGCGATCGACGCACTCAGGACCGCCGGGACGCTTGTTCAGGTTGGAATGGTCGGCGCCGAGATGACGATCCCCCAATACATGTACAGGGTCGTTTACCGCGAACTGCTCCTGACGGGCATTTTCGGCAGGCACATGTACAAGACCTGGGAACTGCTCAACGCCTTGCTCGAAACCGGGAAGATCAGGCCCAGCCGCTACGTGGCCAAGGTGATGCCGCTTTCCGAGTACAAAACGGCATGGGAGCAATTTGATACCTACAACGGCCGCGCAGTGATGATTCCATGAACAGGGAAGGAGACCGGAAACAGATGGATATCGATCAGTTCCCAAAGTCGGTTGAGATTTTTGAAGTAGGTCCGCGGGACGGGCTGCAGCCCGAACCGGTGTTTGTTCCTACCGAAAAGAAGATCGAGCTGGTGGACCGGCTCACGGATGCGGGATGCCCCCGCATCGAGGTCACATCCTTTGTCCACCCCAAATGGGTGCCCCAGATGGCTGACGCCAAAGAGGTCATCGCCGGCATCCGGCAGAAGCCCGGCGTCGTATACAGCGCACTGATCCCCAATCTCAGGGGGCTTGAGCTCGCAATCGCCGCAGGTCTTTCAGAAGTGGTGACCATCATGAGCACTTCTGAGAGCCACAATATGAAGAACCTCAACATGACCAGGCAGCAGTCCCTTGAACAGGTCAGGGAGATCAACCGGGTCGCCCGCGAGAACGGCGTTCGTGTGCGCAGTTACATCGCGACGGTATTCGGCTGCCCGATCGAAGGGGCCATGGATCCACAGATTGCGCTGGATACGGCCCTGCGGCTGGAGGAGTACGGATCCTATGAGATCTCCCTGGGCGATACGACCGGCATGGCGAATCCGATCAGCGCTTACCGGATCCCGAAGATGATCCGAGAGAAACTGACCAAAGCCCGCCTGGCCGTGCATTACCACAAATACCACGGCATGGAATTTGCCAACAACCTTGCCTCGCTGGAAGCCGGGATCACGATCTTCGACGGCGCGGCCGGCGGACTGGGCGGCTGTCCCTATGCGCCGGGCGCAAAGGGGAACTGCCAGACGGAGATCCTGGTGGAGATGTTCCACCGCATGGGCATCCAAACGGGGATCGACGAGGAAAAGATCCGCGAGACCGGCGCTTTCGCGCAGACGCTCAGCACGCTGCTGCACCAGAAGTGCCAGTAAGAAGGGAGAAAAGCTCATGGAAGAGCTAAAGATCGCCCAGGAATATCAGCGCGGCGAAATCAAGAGCCAGAACCTTGAGGAAGTCGTATTTGACAGGATCTATGGCAGGGACGCAAGCAAACTGAGAGATGCCTGTGACCTTGCGGCGAAGATCCGCTGTGATGCCGTACAGCAGGAGACCGGCGTGGAGATGCCGATGATCCGAAGCACGCGCATCGACAACTGCTCCCTGGCGGCAGGCGGCACGCGCCTGCTGGCCGGCATCGAGGGGAAGATCGGCGGTGCAGTCATCCCGATGGGGATCGTCGGACCCGTCCGCATCAAGGGACAATACGTCGACGAAAGCGTCTACATCCCCCTGGCAACCAATGAGGCAGCCTTGGTGGCGGGCATGCAGCGCGGCACGAAGGCTATCAACCTGGCAGGCGGCCTGCGCACCCTGGTGCACTTTGACGGCATGACCAGGGCGCCGCTGATCGAGGCCCCCGACATCGCGGAGGCAAGGCAGCTGATCGACCGGATCAAAACGGACACAGCATTGTTTGAGACGCTGCGCGGCTATTCCCGAGACCCCTTTGTCCGCCTGGACGCGATCGATCCGTATCAGCTGGGGACAAAGGTTTTCCTGCGCCTCACGTTCAAGACTGGAGACGCGATGGGCATGAACGGGGTGACAAAGGCCTCGGCCGACATCACGCGCGCCCTGCTGGGCATGCTCCCCGGCTGGCGGCTCATCACCATCAGTTCCAACCTGTGCACCGATAAGAAGGCGGCCCATATCAACGTTTTGAACGGCCGGGGCAAGTCGGTCCAGACAGAGGTCTTCCTCTCTGATGAGGTGCTCAAAACAGTGTTCAAGCAGGGGGTTTGCGGGCGGAGCGTCGAAAAGACCGTCTTCCACAAATGCTACCTGGGTTCCGGCTTAAGCGGCACAATCGGCGGCTTCAACGTCAACGCGGCCAACGCCATTGCCGCATTCTACGCGGCGACCGGCCAGGACCTGGCCCACGTCGTTTCCTCCTCCAACATCTTCGTACAGGCGGACGCGACAGACGACGGCGTACACTTCATGGTCAGCCTGCCCTGCCTGGAGCTGGCGACCATCGGCGGGGGAACAATGTTCGGAACGGCTCGCGAAGCCCTGCGCCTGATCGGATGCGACGGCTTCGGCAGCAACGTGGACGACAACAAGAACGTCCTGAGGCTAGCGGAGATCGCGGCGGCGGCGGTCACATCACTGGACCTGAACACGGCCTGCGCGCAGGCGGCAGGATATGAAATGGCGGACTCGCACGTGAAGCTTGCGCGCGGTGAGGTCGATAAGTGAGATCAGCGCTGCGGAAAGGCAGTAGTGCTGATTGAGATACGGATTGCTTCATTATATATGCAGTTGATTTTGGAAGCGCTTCCTCCCCGCAGCGGATCGCGAAATGGATGCCTTACCCAGAAAATAAACCAGATTTCTGTAATGACTCAGCTGCCGGATGGGTTCCGAAACGGGTATCAAGCCCGGTGCGGGACCTTTTCCTGAGGCGCTAGAAAGACTGTTGAGCAGGGCTTTCAGGACAGGCAGCAAAAGAAACAGATGCTCCATTCATGGCGTGTTATAATTTAGAGAGAACGATCACGGACGCGGTGGTAGGAACCTGTTCGAGTCCAATATGAAGGAGGAACCACTTTGACGATCATCAAAAGAGCGTACGCGCTGCTGAAGGACTGGAAAAAGGACAGATATGTTTTCGGCCTGGATGTAATGTCCCGGCTTGGCGGGTTGGCAGCCCCTTTCGGGCGCAGGGCGCTGGTCGTTTCCAACACAACTTACCTGAAGGGGACTGCGGACGCCGTTGAGGACTCACTGAAGAAAGCGGGCATCGCCCTCTTGACGGACGTGCCTGTGCCGGACGCGAAACCGAACGCGCCGCGGGAGGACGTGTACAGGATCGTTTCCTACATCCTGCATCACCGGCCCGACTTCCTGGTAGCGGTGGGCGGCGGCTCGACGATCGACGCCTGCAAGGCAGCCGCTCTTTTATCCGTTCTGGGCAAGGAGGTCTCGCCGGAGATCGACCGGTATTTCGGGACCGGGGCGGTTACAGAAGCGCTTAAAACGAGCGGCAAAGAGATGCTTCCCGTGATCGCTGTGCAGACCTCCGCTTCCAGCGGGGCGCACCTGACCAAATACGCCAACATCACAGACCCGGTCATTGGGCAGAAGAAACTGATTGTCGATGAGGCGATCACGCCGGTCGCTTCGCTGTTTGATTACCGCAGCACAGTCTCGATGCCGGTTTCAGTGTCCATTGACGGAGCGCTGGACGCGATCGCGCATACGTATGAGGTGTTCATAGGAGCGAAACCGGAAACCTACGAACTGGCGAAAGAGCTGGCAGAGACAGCCATCGGCCTGGTGGTCGAATACGCTCCGCGTGTGATCAGGGATCCCGGTGATCTGGAGGCCAGGGAGGCCTTGGGACTGGCGACGGACCTGGGCGGATATGCCATCATGATCGGCGGCACGAGCGGAGCTCACCTGACAAGCTTTTCCCTGGTGGATCTGGTCGCGCACGGAACGGCCTGCGGCCTGATGAATCCATACTATACGGTTTTCTTTGCCTCAGCGATCCAGCCACAGCTGAAGGGGATGGCCGCGCTTTTCCATGACCATGGCCTGATGACAGAGCAGGAGACCTCCCTTGAGGGGAGACAGCTTGCCGAGGCGGTCGCCCGGGCGATGATGGACTTCAGCCGCTCCATCGGCGCGCCTGTCACCCTTGGGGAACTCAAGGGTTTCAGCGAACAGCATGTGGAACGGATCCTCAAGGCGGCGAAGGACCCGCAGCTGAAGATGAAACTGCAGAACATGCCGGTCCCGATGACGGCTGACGAGGTAGACCTGCTGATGGGGCCGCTGATCCGCGCGGCTGTGGCGGGAGACATGTCGCTGATCAGAAATAAATGACGGCGGAGCTGTCCTGCAGATACCATCATCCATTCACTTCAGCTATCGCTGAAAAGGAGACGATATGAAACTGACCCTTCCCTTCGGCAGGACCGGGATGGAATGCGAAATCCCAGACGAGCGGATACAGTCCGTTCTGGAAAGCAGACTGGATGAATGGCGTTCGCCTCTGCCGCCGGAAGGCATCGTAAAGGAAGCGCTCCGGAATCCCATCGGAACGCCCGCCCTGAGCGAGATGGCCAAGGGCCGGAGCAAGGTCGTCATCATCACAAGTGACCATACGCGCCCTGTGCCCAGCAGACTGCTGATGCCGCTGCTGCTGAAGGAGATCCGCCGCGGAAACCCCGATGCTGAGATCACGATCCTGATCGCCACCGGCTGCCACCGGGGGACCACAAGGGAGGAACTGGCAGACAAGTTCGGGCCTGAGATCATCCGCTCAGAGCGGATCGAGATCCATGACTGCGACGACAGTAACCATGTGGACATCGGAACTTTGCCGTCGGGAGGGCGCTGCCGCATCAACCGCCTGGCCGCGGAGGCTGATCTGCTGGTCGCCGAGGGATTCATTGAGCCGCACTTCTTCGCCGGCTTCTCCGGCGGGCGCAAGAGCGTGATGCCGGGTGTCGCGTCGCGGGAAACGGTGCTCAGCAACCATTGCGCCGGCTTCATCGCGCACCCGAAGGCGCGTGCCGGGATCCTTGACGGAAACCCGATCCATGAGGACATGCTCTGGGCCGCCCTGGAAGCTGGACTGGCCTTTATCCTCAACGTCGTGCTCAACGGGAAGAAGGAAGTGGTGTTCGCGGCGGCCGGAGATCCCGGGAAAGCCCATCAGGCGGGCTGTAATTTCCTGATGCAGCGGTGCGGCGTGTCCGCTCCTTTGGCGGACATCGTCATCGCGACCAACGGCGGTTACCCCCTGGATCAGAACATCTATCAGGCTGCGAAAGGCATCTGCACCGCCGAGGGCACTGTCAAACCCGGCGGCGTCATCATCATGCTGGCCAGGAGCGAGGACGGGCACGGCGGGGAGGACTATTACCGCCAGTTCAGGGACGCTGAAAGCCTGTCCGGACTGCAGGATGAGATCATGCGGCGCAGCCCGAAAGACACTGAGCCGGACCAGTGGCAGACACAGATCCAGATCAGGGCGCTGCAGAAGGCGTCCATCATCTATGTTTCAGAGGCCGAGGATCAAATGGTGCGCGATATGCGCATGATCCCGGCTAAGTCAGTGGATGAAGCGCTGGAGAAAGCCGACCGGCTGCTGGGCCATTCCCGGGGAAAGATCACCGTGCTGCCCGACGCCGTATCCGTTATCTTCAGGTAGACCTGAAACGATTTTCACACAACTCAGGCCGGGGCTGGCGATTGAACAACAAGTCCTGAATACTCCCGATCGCTATATATTCATAGAAGCAGTTATTCTGATAGAGAGCACAGGAAACGCCGGGAAATGTCCTCAAAACTTTGTGTGGGCTTACAGAAAAGCGGCGCTGTTGTGCCGCTTTTGCTGTTATTATGATCGCTATGCTGTTTTCGCGTCATGATCCCCATAAAGTTCCATGGATTCAGTCAGCTCCTGATATTCTGTTCAATCACTCTTTCAAAATCAGCTCATTTTCATACCGGCACGACCAGGAAATCCCTACAGCATGCCGGTCAAAGCCCCCAACTGTATATCTCGCTGCTGGGTACAGTTGGTTCGCCTTTATCAGTCACGATCTCAACAACATAGGCCGACCTGGGCAGAGATAGTCTATAAGCTTCCAGCTCTTCGGGCGTGTTTATGATGAGGGGCTCATTGACCTTGCACCTGTCACCTGGCTTCTGCTCAAGCACATAGTATGGTGGTAACCCCTTGTAGATCACTACACACAGCCCTTTGCCCAGGTTGTCTTCCACGGTATCCAACCTTTTTCTCAATGTTGATCTCATCCCCGCCCCTTCCCTTCCGCGACAGCCTTCTCGATCTCGCTTACCCGGTCTTCAAGTTCCACCAGTTCAATGCCCTTCAGCATGGACTCCAGCATCTTCATCTCCAGAGCGGCCTGATCCTGATCTATATCCCCGCCCTGGACCCGGACGAGCAGCTTGCCCAGTTCCTGAAGGATCCCGGTTGCCGTGTCTATCTTCCCGTTCTGTTCTGGTCTGTGAAGGGGAATGTATTCGTCCTTCAGTGATGCCGTGTACTTCAGACGCATATCCAGCAGCTTCTCCGGCAGCACCATGGACAGCTCTGCCTGTTCCAGCGCGTCATCAATGCGGGCGAGTATGCCTCCCAGCTGCCGGATGCGCGCCTCCCTGGTCATATGGAACGCATCATATAATTCCCGAAGCTGATCCGCCTTGTACTGGGCGATCTGTTCTTCCAGCAGGTGGGTATATCGGCTGGCAGTGCTCTCGCTGATGTGCAGCGCTCTGGCGATCTGCGCGTTGCTCCTTCCCTCCGCCTTCAGACGGATGAAATCAAGCTGCTTGGTAGAACTCTTCATTGTGCCTCCACTCAAACCCAGTTGTCCGGCAGAATCTGGTCATGTTCCGCATCTGCTTCTCATCCTTCGACAAGGGATCATGCCCAAGCCCTATTATTGTGTATTATCAACCCGGAGGTAAGGCCCAAGGCCCATGCTTGCATGCGGATTTGAACGGCAGCGCGCTTACCAGTTCTTCAGCGGGCTGGTGTATTTATCCATAGCAATCGTGTTGTCACTCCTTGCAGAAAATACCTCTGATTCATACATCGTCCCCAGCCACGTGTCCCTCCTCCGTGCCCAAAAACCGCAGCGATGGCTCGTTCTCTCCTGACTTTGCTCATGCTTGTCCGCGCCGATTTTACCGGACGCCTCCGCTTCCATCATCTGCCGGCACAGCCACTCCAACATGTTGAGCATTGGGTCTTCCATTCTCATGAACTGGAATAGCAATCCCTGAAATCCTTGGTATCCTTGTGCTGAGCCATTAGGGTTCCCTCCTTGTGAATGTCTTGGCAACATCCATGGTATCGGAGTCCCAATGGCTTTCCCAAATCTTCTTGTCTTGGGCAAAGCTGCGAACTATAGTAGTCTCTATCGATTCATCCTTTTTCTTCTTCGTTTTTTGGTAGTATTTCTGGATGTACTTCATACAGTGATTCTGGCATTCGCCCAACAACGCCTTGCCGCTCCGGCGGAGGTATCAGTCTGATATATCCTGCAGCGGATAAACAGGAAAGCGCCTCATCAACCTTTCTGCTTTCTCTGAATTTGTTCCTGTTGTGTAGAATCTGTCGAAGGCCGTATGGGGGAAAAGGTGATTTCCCTTGTTTTCTGATTTCCGCAAGTACTTCCTTCGCATCCGGCGTCAATCCTGAAGACTTGCCCGTTGCAACCAGGGCATGGTCGATAAAATAGCGAGCCAGATTAATAGCAGCATCAAAGTGCTTTTCGCTAATAGGAAGCACCGGATCGATCATTTCTGCCATTCTAAGCAGCCCTGCAATGCGGATAGTGTTACCCACAAGCTTGCCTTCCCACCCATTCGCGATGCCACACCAAGCACCATCCGGACCAATGTTCTTCTCCACTTCTGCGGCCCAATTATAGTGAAGCTCCAGTGCGCTCGCTTCCAGCTTCAGTTCGCGGGCTGTACCGTCATAGGATTGCATTACGAGGGCGTCAAGAATCCCCCCATATCTCCTTGCTGTATCTGCGCTAACAGGCCATGCTGTCCTTGCATCCCTATGTCCCAGCAGAGAGCGGGGGATACAATACAGAAAACGCGCGCACAAACCACGTTCCAGCAGCGCCTCGTTCCCCAGGAACCGCTCAAGTACCTGGGGCTGTACTGCCAGTAGAATAGCAAGGGAGGCATGTTCAATCACAACAGGTTCCCGACCAATCCGCTCAACGGCGACTGGTTCACCGGAATAAGCCTGAAGTAGCACATCGATGTTTGTCAATTGATTATATTGTCCGGAAATGATGTTGATGAGCCCGCCTTCAGCGGAGGCAAAGGACAGGGTGCCGCCGTTGTCGGACATTGCCTTGGCGAGAGCTTCCGGAGTAGCGTCCGTCAGAGGCGGGCTGTACAGCTTGACCTCAGGAAGATTCGCTATCTTGTCCTGCAGTAACCCTGCCCCAGTTTCATCACCCTTCGCGATGGCTTTCGCCATCTGTTTCTCAAGGACAGATCGCTTTAGGTTAATTGCAGACCTATCTTTCGCTTTCAAATCATTGATCAGTTTGCCCATGTTCCTGATCGGCTGCAGCACAGAGGACAGAACAGAGGACTTCCGTTCTGATGGTGGAGCCACGATGGCGATATATAATTGTGTTGGTTCCCTGTAGCCCGGCAAGACGGATACACTGGTACCCAGGCAAGCGATAGACAGCGCGCCCAACACAGCACATCCTGTCATATCAATAGGAACCTGGAGCGATTCGGCCAATTCAACAGCATAATCCCTGAACGCTGGAGGGAAGCTGTCAACAGGGAAGAAAGCTGTTGGTTTTCCATCCGGCAGCGGGCCCCATGGCCGCTCAGGTCCCAGCAGAAGCTGCTGTGCTTCAGCTTTTTGCAGTAAGGCTTCGTATTCGGCCAGGTCGAATGTGCTCATTATTTACCTCCTGCCATCATTAGCAATTCTGTAGGACCGGCATCCTCCAGCTGGCACAACTCAGCATCAGCGTTAGCAGCATCCTGTACAGCCTGCCAGAAAGAGGGGAGTTCCGCACAGATTTCAGGGTTGTCAACCATAGCGGCAATGGTGTCGGCCTTATCGCGGGATTGATGCAGCTGATCGCAAAGAGAACTCCAGCGATGGCCTTTGAAGGTATCCAGGACTCGCTTCAAGTCCATCGCGGAAGGGCCTCTGCGGAATGTCGGGGCATCGCGTTCTGGCTCGATGATGTTGAAGTCTACAGCTAAGGCGCGCGCCGCTTCCAACGCGGAAACCCCCAGAGCTTTTTGATAGAGCTCGATGGCCCCGCCACGCTCTTGACAACCGAAACAGAAGAAGTGGCCATCTGGGTAGAAGGTCAGCGAAGGGGTTTTTTCCCTGTGAATGGGGCAAAGCGCGACGAATCGGTTGCCTCGCCTGCGTAACTTGATGTTTAGCCGCTTCGCCGCATCCGCTGCCGGGATGTCCCGCACCGCGCTGAACAGTGCCTCATACGGACTGGACATTACTCGTCCTCCAGCTTAGCTGCCTCAGATTGCTTGGAGATCCAAGCTTCAAGCTCTCTGACAGGAATCAACACACGCCTGCCAATCCTTACAACTGGGAAATCCTTCCGCTTGGTCAGCCCCCACGCTATAGAGAGGGAGATATCAAGTCTCTTTCCCATCTCTGGGACACTGATTAGTAATTTCTCCATTCATTCCTCCATGAATCGTTGACATCTCTTGTGTCATGTTATATTATCTGACACAACAAGGTGTGGCCTAATATTATGGCCATGTTCTTGAGACGTCAAGGGTCATGCGTGTCAAATATATATTTTGACACGTATAGGAACAAACTTTAGGAGGAACAGTTTTATGGCACGGAAAGAAAAGCAAGGGATAGGAAAGCGAATAGAGGAACTACGAAAGCGAAAAGAGCTTACCCAGGACGAGTTGGCAAAAGCGCTTAATATGACACGATCAAACCTCAATATGTGGGAATTAGGTGAGCGTGAGCTGAAGGCCAGAGACTTACAAGATATTGCTGATTATTTCGGCGTAACAACAGATTATCTGATATATGGAAGGGAAACCCAGAACATTGACATATACCGCGCAACAGGCCTTTCACAGTCTGCTATTGAAACCCTCAGGAAATTTAAGGACAGCGATATAGCCCTTGGCAGCACAGAAAGCGCTGGGAAGTGCGACGCATTGAGCAAGGCGCTTTCCAACAGCGATTTGCTCAATGTCTTGACTTCGTTGATGCTGGTTCAGCAGGGGGAGTCGGGATATTATGAGAGTTCCTATCTATCAAGTGATAGAAACTTTTATAATGTCGAATGTTCCCCGGATAGTTTCAGTGCGTTTTTATCCTTTCGGTTGCAGTTGATCATCCATGCAATAAGAACGGGCGATCAATCGATCTTCGCTTCATACGCCCCAGCAAATCAGAGACCAAAGGATTTTGCAAAGCGTTATGGAAGACAAAACTCAATAGAAAGGCTAAAAAAACAACTTAATGCCTTAGAACAGGAAGAAGCAACGTGCGAAGAGGAAGGTGCACAAGATGGCAAAGAGAGCAAATAATGAAGGAACGATCCGGCAGCGCCCTGATGGCACATGGGAAGGCCGCTTTTCTGTTGGGTATACCGCACAAGGCAAGCGCGTAAGAAGAAGCGTCTACGGTGGTTCCCAGGAGGAAGTAACCAGGAAATTGCGCGAAGTTCTGCGACAGCTGGACAGGGGAGAATACGCCGACCCATCAGAGATCACTGTGGTAAACTGGCTTGATACCTGGTTTAATGTGTACGGCAAGCCGCGCTGGCGGGACAGCACCGCGGCAGAACACTACAGGAATATTAAGAACAACCTGAAGCCCAGCCTGGGACGGTACAAGCTGCAGAAACTCAGACCGGACCATATCCAGGCGTACATCAACCATCAGGTCGAAATAGGCCGCGCACCTGCCAGCATCAGAAAGCAGCTGGAGCCGCTCAAGGCCTCCCTTAAACAGGCAGTCATCAATAACCTCATCATAAAGGACCCTTCATTGCATCTGTCAATGCCAGCAATGTCCACTCGGGAGATTGAACACCTGACGATTGAGGAGCAGCAGAAGTTGGTGGAGGCATTGCCGCAAACCACTGCAGGCCGGGCATTGCGATTCATTCTGGGCACTGGATTGAGGGCTTCAGAGCTCTGCGGTCTGCGTTGGCAGGATATTAACGGCGACTCCTTCACCATCAGACAGGCCGCGCAGCGTGTCCTCGACCTTAGTGATCATTCTGGCGGACCGAAATACAAGCTCTCGGTCTCTCCTCCCAAGACAAAGGCCGGGCGGAGGACCGTCCCGCTCATGGAAAGGATGCTCACCCTGCTGGCAGAGCAAAAAGAGGAGCAAATGAAACAACGCCTCCGTGCCGGGTCCGCCTGGGCTGGAAGAATCCCTGGTCATGGTGAAACCTATGTATTTGCGAATGAACTGGGCAGCGCTATTGACCGCTGCAACCTGGGACGGGTCCTGCGCATTAGCCTGGACACTGCAGGTGTGAAGCGAGTGGGGGTCCATGCCCTGAGACACACCTTCGCCACCAATTGCATCAGGGCTGGTGTAGATGTCAGGACACTCTCAGAAATGATCGGACATACAAAAGTGGCCTTTACACTGCAGCAGTATGTCCATACTAACCTGACCACGATGCGGGCAGCGATGAGCGCGGTTGAGGGTATGAGAGGGTTTTAAGTGTTTTAAGTGGTAGGTTGATACATTTTAACGTTTTTAGTGGACAGTATAGAAGCATTATCCAGTATTATGTATAGATACACTACTGTTTGTATTTTTATTCTTCCCTCTGCCACCCCCATTACTACCCCCACAACCACCCCCACCGCGATAATACAGGGTAGTACGCAATAATATCAATTACTCGACTTCCGTTGATTTACCTACACTAATTAGTACTCACTAAAACAGGAAAACAGCTTAAAACGGCATTGACATCGTGGAGGTCGTTGGTTCGAGCCCAATTAATCCCACCAGGTAAGAAGCCCCTGAAGGAATTTTATCTTTAGGGGCTTTTCTATTGTCCTGATTTCATGTCGGAATCGCTTTGATATGCCGTTCATTTTCCGTTTCCGCTTCGCTTCATTCCATCAACGCGGCTCTGCTGCGCCTCTTCCATTCAGCTTTGCGGAATTCGAAAAATCCTCCGGCATCTCTTTGCGCTTCCTCAATCAATCAGGATGGGGAGAGGAACGATGGGTTATGATATAGATTAATACCTATCCAACCAACAATTTATTCGTTTTCTTTAGATATTTAGCAGGGATAGGTCGAAGTAGATGATAAGTGATGTTCATCGGTCGGCTGTCTTCATGCTTTACATACTCTGCCAAGCCAAGGTATGTGTATGGCGCTGTTCCAACAATATCATTCTTGAACTCGCGAACAAACAGCAACACTTTATTCTCTCCTTTCCCATGCTGTGTATAACGTTTTCCAGTAGGTGAATCTGACGATGTAGTGCTCTGACTTTGCCAATGGAAAAGGGATTCATTGATAGAATAATCCTTGTACATCGTAGTAGGCGAATAATCTTTGGATGATTTATTCAGCGTTATTAGGAAAACATCACACTTTATATCACTTAGCCATCTGACACCTTCTCTGACATTTGTCGGTCTCATATAATTTAGTGCTAAGAACAACTGGTCACGTGTATAGGTGCAGTGTAAATCAAGAGGGGAATCGAATCCCAGATCGACTTCCTCATCAATAAAGTCAATGCGATTGTAATTGTACTCAAGTAACTCTTTGAGTTCCATCAACATGACTGGACTGTTGGCAAGCTTGTAAAGATTATCCCAAACATCATCCGCAGATAAGTCCTCAGCAGGGTCTTGCCATATCGTATGATAAAACATACGCAACATGGATGATTCAACGGAATTGAGCTTTGAAAATTCAACGCTGTCTAGATGATCAAGTAGATTGAGCAAGAAATGAATCCATCGACGTGAATCAATCGCACAGATACGACGAAACGCCTTGGATATGTCTTCTTCTAAAGACTCTATAAAATCATCCTTTACTCCAGCAGAAACACAAAGGCGTGAGAAACTGCTTCTCTTATATAATGTGCGTGCATCAAGATGATAGTGCTCAAGAAAATTAGCTAAAGATAAGGGTTTCCCGCTGTCGTCCGAAAAGTTCTTAATTCTTGAAAGGAGACCCACGGAACAATTAAAGGATGAACGGATATTATCAAGTACATAATCTCGTGCTATTTTTTCAAGGTGGATATAGCATCCCTTTGGTACAGAAATAAAACCATTCTTGATTTCATTTTGAACATTCTTTTCAGCCGTATTCAAGAGAGCAGTGAATTTTTCATCAAAATTATACCGCTTATTTGCTTGCCCAATAAAATCAAGCACTGTAAGACATTCTTTGTTCTCTGCAAGACGCAGTCCACGTCCAAGCTGTTGCAAGAAGATGGTTAGGCTTTCTGTTGGGCGAAGGAACATTACAGTATTGACCTCAGGAATATCAATACCTTCGTTATAAATATCAACGACAAACAAGAAACGCAATTCACCTGAAACAAGCTTTTTCTTTGCAGTATTGCGTTCGTCATCCGATGATAGTCCAGTTAATTGCATTGAAGGGATTCCATGCTCGTTGAAATAATTGGACATGAATTCTGCGTGGGCTATGGAAACACAAAATCCCAAACCAATCACTGCATTCATGTCTGTGGAATAATTTATCAGTGTATCAATGACATGACTTGCTCTATGTTTAGCAACTTCATGGTTTATGCTGTAAATATTGGATAGTTCTGTCTTGTCATATCCCCCTCGCGCCCAAGTGAGCTCTGATAAATCAATGGTATCAGTAACCCCAAAGTATTGAAAAGGACTCAGTAATTTCCTCTCAATCGCTTCAGGCAACCTAATTTCCGCAGCAATTCTCTCATTAAAGAATTTTGTCACACTCAGTCCATCCATGCGTTCAGGCGTTGCTGTTAAGCCGAGTAATATTTTAGGTTGATAATAACCAAGTAACTTTGTATAGCTAGGTGCAGCTGCATGATGGAACTCATCAACAATGATGTAATCATAGTAATCAGGAGAAGTTTTATTTGTCCATTCCTGACTGTTGAATGTCTGAATAGACATAAACAAATGGTCTATATGCTCCGGTCTATAAGTACCGACAAACAAGTCTCCAAAATTCGCGTCTCTGAGTACACCTCTGAAACAATTGACACTCTGCTTCAGGATTTCCTCTCGATGGGCTATGAACAGTAAACGGCAGGCTTGTCCTCTGTTTTCTGACTTGAATCGCTTGAAATCAAAGGCAGCAACTACTGTTTTCCCCGTTCCTGTGGCTGATACGATTAAGTTGCGGTATTGTTTTCTTATTTTTCGCTCAGCATCTAGTTTATCAAGAATCTCTTGTTGGAATGGGTAAGGTTTAATATCAAACAAATATGGTTGTTCACTATTAGATTCAAAATATTTTTCTGCTTTCAACGCGCTAATGAGACGATCCCTGTGTTCAGAAGAATATGGCTCAAAATCAGCTGAATTCCAATAGCTATCAAAGGTTGCATTTATCTTCTGAATGGTTTCAGGCAGGTCTTTCGCTGACACTTTTACATTCCATTCCAATCCACTTGAAATGGCAACATTGGATAAATTGGAAGAACCTACATATGCAGTGGAAAAACCGCTGTTGCGGTAAAAGATATACGTTTTTGCATGAAGTCTTGTCCTTTTAGTGTCATAGGATATTTTTAATTGGATATTGGGTAATTCACTCAATTCTTCAACCGCTTTGATATCTGTTGCTCCCATATAGGATGTTGTGATGACTCGCAAAAGACCGCCGTTTTGAGTAAAGCTTTTTAATTCATCGATTATAAGGCGAAGTCCGCTCCATTTAATAAAAGAAACAAGCATGTCAATCCTGTCACATGACAAGATTTCCTTCTTAAACTCCGTAAACAGGCTCGGCTCATGAACAGCGCCAGTAAACAGACTACTTATAGCAATAGAAGTCTCTGGCCTGAGTATCTTCCTGTTTTCTTCAATTGTATATATGTTGTTTTCCGCCTTGATCAAGGCAAGCAGTTGTTCAGCCCGCTGGTCAATTGCCAAACTGTCAAACTCAGGTTCAGCAGTCTCTTGCATGATGAGGGATACGATTTTATTGCCTAAATTGATTTGTTGTTGTATGTCTTCCCCATTGTCCCGTAAAACTTCCAAGCCTTTTTCAATGACTTCTGAGAGATATTTCGATATGATTTTTGAGGCTTCCGCTTCATCAATAGGAGCTTTATCAATGATATAGTCTTTAATACTATCAAGCTCTTTACTTAAGAGTTGATAGAGTATTTGTTCATATAAGCCTTGTTGAAGCATTTGCTTTACCTCAAGTCGTATTTACCGAAAGTATCCATTCTTATACTAAGCCTAACAAAGTACGCACCTCCTCACACCCCGCGAAGCCCCTCATTGCACCCCTTCAATACCTCCGCGACCTTCTCCTCAGGCAGGAGCCGGAAAGGCAGGAAGGGTGCGGGGTCCGGCCCGTAGTCCCCGATGGCTTTCTGAAACCAGGCCACGTCGTGCCACTGCCCGCGCTTGAACCCCGCGTTGCGGTACGTGCCGATACGTTCAAAGCCCAGGGAGGCGATCAGGCCCTCGCTGTTGGGGTTGGGCAGCGTGACGCCGCCGACGACGGTGCGCACGTTCTGCAGGCGCAGGATCGCCTCCAGCGCCTGCTGGATCGTCCTTCCGATGCCGCGGCGGTGCCAGCCCCGGGCGATGTAGATGGACAGCTCCGCGCTCCACTGGTAGGCCGCGCGCTCCATGTGCCGGCGGGCGCAGCCGTAGCCGATCAAGGTCCCGCCCGCCTCGCAGGAGAGGTAGGGGTAGTCCTCCATGATCCCCCGGATCCTTTGCGCGAAGGCATCCGCGGAAGGCACCTCGCACTCAAAGGTGACCGCCGTGTTCAGGATAAAGGGCGCGTAGATGGACAGCATCGCCTCGGCGTCCGTGTCCCGCGCCAGCCGCAGGGTGATCATGGTATTGTTCCTCCCCTTATACTGAACTCAATCGTAAACGCCGTGATGAGCCGATCTTTTTCCGCCTCCGCGTTGCCTCATTCATTTGGCGTAGACTCCGCTACGCCTCATTCTTTCGGCTTAGCGGAGCCATGAAAAATCTTCGTCCCATCTGTGCGTTTTCTCATTCGTTCAGTATTTTAATCATTCGTTCAGTATTATACCATCTCGTTTACTGCCGGACCAGCTTCCCCGAAACGCAGTCGAACAGCTGCTCCACGCTCCTGTCCTCCCTCTCCCCGGCGGGGTCTGAAAACACGGTCGTCAGCTTCAGGACGCCCCCCTCCATCGGGGTCAGGTAGGTGTATTTGTCCTCCCCCTCCTCCGCCCCGAAGAAGAAGCTGCCCCCGATCTCCGGCATCCCGCCCAGGCCCTGGATGGATGCGGCGCCCGGCTCGTAGCTGGAGCCGTCCTTCAGGTCGATGGGCAGGATCCAGTCCCCGTACAGCACCCAGCCCAGCCCGGCGATGTCCTCCGGCGCGTCCGGGAAAAGGGCCATGTTGTTGCTGCAGGGTTCCTCCAGCGCCAGGTTCATCCGGTTGTCCGCCAGGCTGAACAGGTAGAGGCTGCCGTGCAGGGTCCAGCCGGAAATGAGCATAAAATAGAGGTACTGCCTGCCGCTCGCCTCGAAACTGCCCTCCGCGTAGTTCAGCGCGTGGGGGTGCTCCTCCTCCTGCACCACGCTCATCAGGATCTCTTTCCCGCCGTCCGCCCGGTCCCGGTACAGCAGGATGAAGGGCTGGCCGTCGTACTCCGCGTCGCTGATGTGATAGCCCTCCGGCAGCCCCGGCACGAACTCCGGGTGCACGTCGGAGAGCAGCACGCCCTCCGGCATCGGCACGGGCACGCGGCTCCCCCCGATGTCCACCCCCTCCGGCGCCCATGCCGGCTCCGCATGGACAGCAGCGCCGATGCACATCAGCAGCGCGGCCATAAGGCATATCTTTTTCATCGTTCCCTCCATACAGTACAATTCCATCACAGGCCTTTCGCCTCACGTCAGCCGGGCCCATCGTAACACTTTTTGAGCCGATGCGCACCGCCCCCGGTGTTTGATTCCTGTACCCGCAAGGCGCTTTGTCCGGTTCTGCGCCTGTCCGCCTGTGTGAAGGATTGTGCGAAGGCGCGCCCGGCGATAGAATACGGACAGGGACTATCGCCCCGGGTCAGGATCCGGGGGCAGAACAGCGGGGCGTGAACGGATCGACCTCACCCAAAAGCGCCGGGTGAAGCCCCCTTCCGGCGGGAATGCGGCGGGGGCCGGAACCCTTTATCAAAGCAGGAGGCGGACAGCCATGAAGGAACAGAACTATCTGGACACCCTGGTCGGCGTATTCGGACATCCGGTGGCAGAGAACCCCACCAAAGCCATCCAGGACGCGGCATTTGCGGACCTGGGCCTGAAGCGGTGGCAGTACCTGACCATCGACGTTCTGCCGGAGGATCTGGGGGACGCGGTCAGAGGCCTGAAAGCCTTCGGGATGCGCGGCGTCAACTGCACCATCCCGCACAAGATCAAGGTGATCCCCTTTCTGGACGAGTTGAGCGAGGCGGCGAAGCTGATTGGGGCGGTCAACACCATCGTGAACACGGACGGGCGCCTGTTCGGCGACAACACGGACGGCAAGGGGTTCCTGGAGTCCCTGCGTGAGAACGGCGTTGACCCGAAGGGAAAGAAAGCGGTGGTCCTGGGCGCGGGGGGCGCCGCGCGGGCGATCTGCGTGGAACTGTGCCTGGCCGGCACTGAAGACATCACCGTGGTCAGCCGACCCCACGGCAATGCGCAGGGCGGCAGCCTGACGGACCTTTTGGCCCGCATCTGCAGAAGGCCGCGCTTCGTCAGCTGGGAAGGCGCCTATCAGGTGCCGGGGGATACCGACATCCTGATCAACGCGACCCCCGTGGGTCTGTACCTCGGCACGGACGCCATGCCCGACGTGGACGTGCGGACGATCCGACCCTCGATGTTCGTGCAGGACGTGATCCCCAACCCCGCGGTCACGCGGTTTCTGCGGGAGGCGCAGGCGCGCGGAGCGCGATGGAACACGGGCGCCGGCATGCTCATCAACCAGGCGGCGCTCAACACGGAGATGTGGACGGGCATGAAGCCCGACAAGGCCGTCATGCTCAGGGCGCTTGACTAAGCGCTGTCATAAGCGGTCCCCCGGACCCGGTGGGTTTGAACAGGCGGCTTTTCGCCGCCTGTTCCGCGCGCCAAAAAGATCAAGCCGGAATAAAACTGCAGCGCATTGCTGAAACCCGGGCAGGCATGGTGTTTCCCGTCTGATTGTTGGCGCAGGGTTTTCATGCTATCGTTATGCGGGGCTTGCCACAGTTTTTCAGACGGACTCTTCACGGCATACAGCAACAGAGAGGAAGCAGCCAGTTGAACATATCCAAGAAGGACGCGCTGACCTGGTTTGAGTTCTTCGCCTCCCTGCCGGAGGAGGAGGAGCTCATGACCCGCCAGCAGGAGATCGCGCTGGCCGCCTTTGCCCAGATCGAGGCCGCGGTTGAGCACAGGAATGCCGAGCTGATGCGGGACATTCCCGGGCTGAAGACCCTGGAGGACCGGACGTATTACGTGGGAAACGACGGGAAGTTCCCCGGGGGCTGCCGCTCCTGCCTGCTGGGGACCGGGCTTAGCGCGATCCGGAAAACGAACCGCTGCAACCTCGCCTGCAGGTTCTGCTATGACTACGGGGAGCTGGACAGTATCCCGCCCATCGGCGAGGGGATGTGGGAGATCGGGGGGACGAAGTTCAAGGGCGGGGACATCGGCCTCCTGCTGTCCGTCCAGCGCAAACCGACCGGCGTGTCCTACGTCTACCTGGAACCGTTCATGGAGATCGAGGTGTATTACCCCATCATCCGGACCTTTCATGCGGCCGGGGTGCATCAGCACCTGTACACCAACGGCACCCTGGCAAACGAAAGCAGCCTGAAGGCGCTGGGCGAGGCCGGCCTGGACGAGATCCGCTTCAACCTGGGGGCCTCCAATTGCTCCGACAGGGTGATCGAAAACATCCGCATCGCCAAGAAATACATCCCCTCCGTGGGGGTGGAGACGCCGATGACGCCGGAGTTCTATGAGGCTTTCCAAAAAAAGAGGCAGACAGTCCTCTCCACCGGGCTTGATTTCATCAACTGCGCCGAGCTGCACCTGAACGGGAACAACCTCCGCAACTTTTTCGGCGAGAACCTCTACATCTCAAGGCTCGGCTACATTTCCCCGGTATGGAGCCGGGAACTGACCCTGAAGCTCATGAGGCTGGCGGACGCAGAGGGCTGGAAAGTCGCCGTGCACGACTGCTCCAACAGGACGAAGTTCGTCAGGGACCTGAACCTGAAGGCCAAAGAGGGCGGATGGTTCGGCGAAAGCTCTTACGCCTGCGAGTTTTCCAGGATGCCTTATGAGGCCTTCCTGCCGATCCTGCGGGATGACGGTTTCCGCTTCCTGACTGAAGAAGAGTTGCCCGACGGCTACAGGCCGGGGCAGGTGGTCCTGTAGGGCACGTCCCGCCATCCGGCGTTCGGCGCATCAGGCCGCCGGGCCGTGCGGAACACGGCCAAATATGATAAGATGATAGGCGTTTGACGCGGCGGGACCGGGGCTTCCCCCGGCAGCCGGAGAATATCTTTGGAACGGAGAAGAACAGATGAACATTCAGGAAAAGACCATCAATACCCTGCGCGTCCTGTCCGCGGAGATGGTGCAGAAGGCCAACAGCGGCCACCCCGGCGCGCCCATGGGCATGGCGCCGATGGCCTACGCGCTGTGGCTGAAGACCATGAAGCATGACCCGGGGATGCCCGGTTGGGCCAACCGGGACCGCTTCGTCCTCTCCAACGGCCATGCCAGCGCGCTGATTTATTCCCTGCTCCATGTCGGCGGCTACCGGCTGCCCATGGAAGAGATCAAGCGCTTCCGCCAGTGGGAATCCCTCACGCCCGGGCATCCCGAGCACGGCCTGACAGAGGGCGTGGAGACCTCCACAGGCCCCCTGGGCCAGGGCTTTGCCAACGCCGTGGGCTTTGCCATCGCCGAGAGCATGCTGGCCGCGAAGTTCAACCGGCCGGGCTTCCCCGTCGTTGACCACCGCAGTTATGTGTTCGCCGGCGACGGCTGCATGATGGAGGGCATCAGCAGCGAGGCCGCGTCCCTGGCGGGCACGCTGAAGCTGAACAAGCTGACCGTGCTGTATGACGACAACGAGATCAGCATCGAGGGCGACACGGACATCGCCTTCCGCGAGGACGTGGGCGCGCGCTTTGAGGCCTATGGATGGAATGTCGTGCGCGTCAGGGACGGCAACGATTACCGTCAGGTGCTGGAAGCCCTGGAGGGGTCCCGGGATTCGGACCGGCCCACCTTCATCGTCTGCCCCACCGTCATCGGCTTTGGCAGCCCCGCCAAGCAGGGCAAGGCCAGCGTCCACGGCGAGCCCCTGGGCGCGGACAACCTCGCGCAGGCAAAGGAGACCCTGGGCATGACAGGGGAGGCCTTCAGCGTTGGACCGGACGTTTACGCCCACGCGGCGGAATGCCTCAAACAGGGCAGGGACGCCAGGCGCGAATGGGAAGAGATGTTCAAGGCCTACGAGGCCGCCTGGCCCGAACTGGCCGCCGAATGGAAGACCTGGCACAGCGACCTGGACGCTGCCAGGCTGATGAAAGAAGAAAGCCTCAGGCCCGTTGCGGAAAAACCGGAGGCCACCCGCGCCAGCTCCGGCAACATGATCGCAAGGCTGGCAAACGTCGTGCCCAACCTGGTGGGCGGCTCCGCCGACCTTGCGCCCTCCAACAAGACGAACATCCCCGGCGGCGGCGACTACAGCGCGGAGAACCGCCTGGGGCGCAACCTGCACTTCGGCGTCAGGGAGCACGCCATGGCGGCCATCTGCAACGGCATCGCCCTGCACGGCGGCCTGCGCGTGTTCTGCGCCACCTTCTTCGTGTTCACCGACTACATGAAGGCGGCGATGCGCCTGGCGGCCATCATGAAGCTGCCCGTCACCTACGTGCTCACCCATGATTCCATCGGCGTGGGCGAAGACGGGGCGACCCACCAGCCCATCGAGCACCTGGCCGCCCTGCGGGCCACGCCGGGCCTGCGCGTCATCCGCCCCTGCGACGTGAACGAAACGGCGGACGCCTGGCTGACGGCCTTGACGGCACAGGGCCCCACCTGCCTGGTGCTCACCCGGCAGAACCTCAAACAGTTCAAGGCAACCGCCGGCGGAGTGGAAAAGGGCGGCTACGTGCTGATCCCGTCTGAAAAGGCGGCGCCTGACCTCATCCTGATGGGTTCGGGCAGCGAGGTCGCCCTGCTGGCGGAGGCACGGGACGCCCTGAAGGGCGAAGGCATCGACGCGTCCGTGGTGTCCATGCCCTGCATGGAGACCTTCCTGGCCCAGCCGGCATCCTACAGGGACCAGGTCCTGCCGCCCAGCGTGCGCAGGCGCCTCGCCGTCGAGGCAGGGGTCGGCATGCCCTGGTACCGCTTCACCGGCCTGGATGGCCGCGTCCTGGGCATCGACCGCTTCGGCGCCTCAGCCCCCGCGGAAAAGATCTTCCAGGAGTTCGGCTTTACGTCAGAAAACGTCACGGCCCTGGCGAAAGGGCTTCTGCTGAAATAAGAGGCTCCGTCCCGGCAGGCGGCCTGCCATATCCGGCAGGCCGCCTCCTTTTGCCAGCGTAATGTGAGCAGAACAGGAAAGCCGCCGGCAAGGATCCCCTGATGATCCGAAAGGAAAAGGAAGGACCGGATGAACCCCAGCAAACCCCTGAAGAGCGCCCTGCTCTTCCTGAAACGGCAGGATCATAACTGGAAAGTCACGATGGCCCGGACGTCCCTGGAAAAGTTCGGCTACCAGATGATCTTCCCCTACCTGTCCATCTACATCGTGGCGCTTGGGGCGACAAAGACGCAGCTGGGCCTGGTCAACAGCATCGGGATGGCCGCCGCGGGCCTGCTGGGGCCCCTGACCGGCTCCCTGATCGACAGGATCGGGCCCAAAAAGATCTACCTCTTCGGCATCGGCCTGCTGATGGCGTCCTATCTGATCTACGCCGCGGCACCCGGCTGGGGCTACTGCCTGCTGGCCATGTGCGTTTACTGGATCGGCAACAGCAGCGCCGGCCACAGCTGCGCCACGGTCTGCGGGAACTGCCTGCCCAGCTGCGACAGGGCCAGGGGCATGATGCTGTGCGAAACCGCGGCGGCCGGCCTGCTGGGCATCGCAAGCCCCATGATCGCGGCGCTGATCGTCGCGCAATTGGGCGGGGTGAGTGTTAACAACCTGAGGCCCCTGTTCCTGATCGCCTTCGCGATGACGGCGCTCTCCTTTATCCTGATCCTGACAAAGCTGTCCGACGTCAAATGGGTCTCCAAAACGAAACCAAGCGGGAACCCCCTCAGGGACAGCCTCAGGATCCTCAAGGGCAACCCCACCGCGCGCAAATGGCTGGCCATCGGCGCGCTGAGCAAGCTGCCCTTCGGCCTGATCCTCCCCTTTACCCAGGTATTCGCCCAGGAAATCAAGGGCGCGGACAGCTACGTACTGGGCGCCATGGTCACAGCGACCGCCCTGACAAGCATCGTTTTCGGGCTGCCTTCCGGCATGCTTGCCGACAGGATCGGCCGGAAAAAGGTGCTGTATCTCCTCATCCCGCTTTTCTGGGCCGCCAACCTCATCCTTCTCTGGGCACCCTCGTCTGTTTTTCTGATACTGTCCGGTGTTTTGCTCGGATTCTACTACATCATGAGCCCGATCAGCGGCGCCATCGAGATGGAGCTGGTCCCCGCCGAACAGATGGGCCGGTGGCTCGGCATGAACCATCTGGTCAAGTCGCTGTTCGGGGCCGCCATGGCCCTGCTCGGCGGCCTGATCTGGGACTGGCTCGGGCCGCAGTACGTCTTCCTGATCTTCATCGGCATCGACCTGGTTTTCCGGGTCCCGCTGCTCATCAGCATGCCGGAAACGCTGGCCGGTCGGGGTGCTACGAAAACAGAGGTGTAACCGGGGGAAAACCGGATGAACAGCGGCAATCCCATCAAGAAACGGATCGGCGGGAGAAATGGTTTATCTGGACAGCATCATGTTCCCGAATGAGGACGAGGAGTGGGCCTTCCGCATGTCGGTGAAAAGGACCTGCTATACCACCCTCTACCCCTTCTATGTCCTGTCCGGGGCAGGGCTTGAACGCCTCGATTTTGAGCCCATCACCATCCTGTACGGCGGGAACGGCTCCGGCAAGACCACCGCGCTGAACATCATCGCCGAAAAGCTTGGTGTTTTACGCAGCGCGCCGTACAACCGCTCCAACTTTTTTGAGGATTACGTACACCTGTGCCAGGCGCGGCTGGAGGCGGCCGTCCCGCCGCACAGCCGGATCGTGACCAGCGACGACGTGTTCGACTACATGCTCAGTATCCGCAGCCTCAATGAGGGCATCGACAGGAAAAAGGAGCAGCTGTTTGACGAGCATTACGAGGCAAGGCACTCCGCGTTCAAGGTACGGTCCCTAAAGGACTATGAGGAACTGAAAAAGCGCGTCAGCGCAAGGAGCAAGACCCAGTCGGCCTTTGTCCGCGAACAGCTGATGGAGACCGTCCGGGAGCAGTCCAATGGGGAGAGCGCGCTGTTTTATTTCAGGCAGAGGATTGAGGCGGACGCGGTCTATCTGCTGGATGAGCCGGAAAACAGCCTGTCCGCCGCCAGGCAGATCGAGCTGGCGGCCTATCTTGAGGAAACCGCCCGGTACATGGGCTGCCAGCTCATCATCTCCACGCATTCCCCCTTCCTTCTGGCGATCCCCGGCGCCAGGATCTACGACCTGGACGCCCGCCCCGTGGACATCAAGGAATGGACGCAGCTGGAGAACGTCCGGGCGTATCAGCAGTTCTTTCAGGAGCACGGCGGGTCGTTTGAAACGAAACCGCGTCCGGACTGATCAAAACGGATCGATTGTGCGGCCCGGACGGCCGATATGGGGTATAATCGACGGGCACCCCTACAACAGGACAACATGAGAAGGAGACCCCCATGCCACCGGAAGCAAAAACCCCGCTTGACACGTTTGTGTCCATTCTTGAGAACCTTGACCGGGACGGCGCGGTCAGTTACGCGCTGTCCCTGCTGGACGGCGGCAGACTGACGCTGCCGGAACTGTACGAGCAGGTCCTGGCCCCCGCCCTCAACCGCATCCAGGTGCCCCGGGAGAGAGAAGATGCGCTCATCTGGCGGGAGCACCTGCAGTCCGCCATCGTGCAGAAGGTGATGGGGGCCTGCTACCCCCATGTGCAGAAAGCGCGGGAAGCGTCCGGAGCGCCGGGGAAGGGGAAGCGCGTGATGCTGGCCTGCCCCCAGGAGGAGTACCATGAGATCGGGGTCTCCATGGGCGCGGACTTCTTTGTCATCCTGGGGTACGAGGTCGCCTACGTCGGCTGCAACACCCCCCGGGATACCCTGCTTTCCGCCGCTGAAGATCTGAAGCCGGACCTGGTGGTGCTCAGCGTGACCAATTACCTGAACCTGGCCCAGCTCCCGGTCCTCATCACCGCGCTGAAGGAAAGGCGCCCGGAGGCGAAAGTCATGCTCAGCGGCAGCGCGCTCAGGCATACCGGCAGGAGCGCCGCGGATTTCCATGCCGACGGCGCCGTCCAATCCTTTGAGGACGTCAGGATGCTGGCGGAGGTGACAGAATGAAGACCGCGATCAAGATCGCCTGGCGATTCCTTACGCACGCCAAAGGGCAGTCCATCCTCATCGCCATCGGCATCGCCGTGGGCGTTTCCGTCCAGGTGTTCATCGGCTCCCTGATCGCCGGACTCCAGGCTGAACTGGTCGATACCGCGATCGGGCGCAATACCCAGATCACCGTCACTGCAAAGACACGCGGCGGCGTGATCAAAGGCTACCAGGCCCTGGTGGAACAGATAGAGCAGTCCCAGCCGGAAGCCCTGCACGTTTCCCCGGTGGTGGACGCCAGCGGTTTCCTGCGCGGCAGTGACGGAAGCGACTTCCCCATCCTGCTGCGCGGGTTTGAAATGGAGAGAAGCGACGGCATCTACCGCATCAGCGGCGCGCTGGTGTCAGGACAGCTGCCCGGCAAGGGCGAGGTCCTTGTGGGGAAAGACCTGGCGCTGGAGGCGGGCATCGTGGATACCGTCACCCTTGCGACCCCCCGGGGCAGCACCCGGGAAGCGAAAGTCTCCGGCGTCTTTGACCTGGGCGCGGCGGCGCTCAACGGGCGCTGGGTGATCTCCAACCTGGAACTGGCGCAGAGCCTGTTCAGCTACAAGGACCAGGTCTCCTCCATTGAGATGCAGGTGAAAGACCCCTTCCGGGCGGATATCGTCGCCCAGAGCCTGTCCGCCCATCTGCCCGAGGAACTGAAAGCTGTTGACTGGAAATCCCAGAATGAGCAGCTGCTCAGCGGCCTGAACGGGCAGAGCATCTCCAGCCTGATGATCCAGGTCTTTGTCCTGTTCTCCGTCGTCCTGGCCATCGCCAGCGTGCTGGCCATCTCGGTCCTTCAGAAATCCAAACAGCTGGGCATCCTCAAGGCCATCGGCATCAGCAACAGGAACGCCAGCCTGGTCTTCCTGACGGAAGGCTTTCTCCTGGGCGTCGCGGGCGCGGTCCTGGGCGTCGCGCTGGGCCTCGGTCTGGCCTTCGCCTTCACCAAGTTCGCGCTCAACCCCGACGGCACGCCGGTCATCGCCCTGTTCATCGACCAGGGGTTCGTCGTGATCTCCGCCGCCATCGCGGTCCTGTCCGCGACCCTCGCGTCGCTCATCCCCGCCAGGCGCTCCGCCCGGCTGGACCCCATGGAGGTCATCCGAAATGGATAACATCATCAGCCTGAGGAACATCAACAAGATCTACGGGACCGAGGTGAAGACCCAGGTCCTCTTCGACATCAGTCTGGACATTGCCGAGCAGTCCTTTTCCTCCATCATCGGGGCGTCGGGCTCGGGGAAAAGCACCCTGCTGAACATCATCAGCACCCTGGACCGGCCGACCAGCGGCAGCGTCAGGATCGCCGGCGTTGATACGACGGACATGAGCAGGGCGGACCTGGCCAGGCTGCGCAACCAGTCCATCGGCTTCGTCTTCCAGTTCCACTACCTGCTTCCGGAGTTCACCGCGCTGGAAAACGTGCTGATGCCCGCGCGCATCAGGGACGGGCGCGTCACCAGGGAGACCATGGACCGCGCGCGCGAACTGATGAAGCTGATGGGCATCGAGAAAGTGGCGAACAACAACGCCGGCAGGATGTCCGGCGGCCAGCAGCAGCGCACCTCCATCGCAAGGGCTTTGATCAACAGCCCGAAGCTCATCCTGGCGGATGAGCCCACCGGTAACCTGGACAGCGAATCCACCGAGGTGGTGTATGACATCCTGCGGGACATCAACGAGCGCTTCAGGACCACTTTCCTGATCATCACCCATGACCGCAGGATCGCCCAGAAAGCCGACCGCATCATCGAGATCAAGGACGGCAGGATCCACCTCGACCTGGCCAACAGGTTAAGCCCCGCAATGGCCGGGCAAAGCGCCTGACGCGATGACAGCATCAAATGGAAACGGAGAGGCCGGCATGCGGTTTGATGCCCTCATCATCGGCGCCGGCCTTTCCGGACTGACGGCCGCGAGCCTTCTGGCCAAGCGGGGGCTGCGCGTCGCAGTGGCGGAGCGCCATCACAGCCCGGGCGGTTCCTGCGGGGCCTTCAAGCGCGGGGATACCCTATATGATCAGGGCTCGACCATGCTGTTCGGCTTCGGGGAGCAGGGCTTCAACGCGCACCGGTTCGTGTTCAACTGCCTGGAGGAGCCCATCGATGTCCTGAAGCACGACCTGCTGTACTGCGTCCGTTTCATGGGCCACCGCATCCGTTTCTGGCCGGACACGGAACGCTTCGCCGAGGAACTGGGAAACGTTTTTCCGGGGGAGCGCGGGAACATCCGGCGCTTTTACCGCGACATGGAAACCATGTACCGCCACGTGATGGTGGAGCGGCCTGCTTACACCACGCCGGACGAAACAGACAAGGTCAACTCCCTGAAGGGCATGCTGGCCCATCCGCTGTCCTACGCGCGCTTCCTCAGTTACCTGAACCTCAGCGCGGAAAGCCTCCTGAAAAAGTACTTCAGCGATCCGGACATCTTCCGCTTCTTTGACAAGCTGACCTCCACCTACTGCTACACCACCCTTCGGGAATCCCCCGCTGTGCTGGCGGCGGTGATGTTTGTGGACAACCATGTGGGCGGCAGCTGGTACCCCGCCGGCTCCACGCTGTTCCTGCCGGGCAAGCTGGAAAAAGTGATCGAGGAGCACGGCGGCGAGATGATCTACGAAGATGAGGCCGTGGAGCTCCTGTTTGAAGGCAAGCGCGTATCGGGCGCGTGCCTGCGCAGCGGCCGGGAAGTGGCGGCGCGGCGCGTCATCTATTCGGGCACCGTCTGGAACCTCTATGACAAGCTTTTGCCGTCAGGCCATGTAAGTGAAAAACAGGCATCCTGGGCAAAAAGCCTGGTGCCCACCTATCCCAGCGTGGTGCTGTATGCCCTGGTGGACAGGCGCGTCATCCCCGAAGGCACCGCGGCGGTGGAGATGCTGGCAAACCCGCAGGCGCTGGACGAGAGCGAGGTCACCGTCTACATCCCCAGCGTCGATGACCGTACGCTCTGCCCGGAGGACTGCCACGTTGTGACGGCGATCGGCCCCAGTTTTGACGACTGGGGGAGCGGGGACAGACGGGAATACCTCCAAAAGAAAAAGCTGGAAACGCAGCGCCTGCTCCGTCTGCTGGATTCCTACTTCCCCGGCTTCTCCGGGGCGGTGAGGCACGCGGAGGTCGCCACCCCGGCGACCATTGAGCGCTACACCCTCAAGAACGGCGGCGCGGTCGCGGGGCCCAAGCAGATGCTGGGCCAGCACCTGTTGAAGCGGCCGCACACCCGCAGCGAGTATAAGGGGCTGTACCTTTGCGGCGAATCCACCGTCATGGGCACCGGAACGCCCACCGTCACCACCTCAGGCCTCAGCGCCGCGAACGCCGTGCTGAAGGATGCAAGTCTGCCGCGCTATGTATACAGGAAAAACATGAGGGAGTATGTCCGAACGGTCGGAAAGCCCTTCACCCGGGATATGCTGTATGACGGGTACCCGCCCGCGGAACGCGAAATGATGCGCGGCGCGATGATGTGCCGTTTCTGCGAGCATCCAAGCTGTTCGCGCACGCTGGACGTGCGGGGGTTCATGCGGCGCGCCGCGGTGGGCAACTTTACAGGCGCAAAGAAGGCATTGAAACGGTATACGGATCAGGTTCCCCTGAGCTTCGAGGACCTCGCAGCGTGCGAGCGCCGCTGCGTGCGCGCCGCCCAGGGAGACGACCCGGCGCCCATCGCTGAGGTCGCGACCTTCCTGATGAAGACAGAAGGGTTTCCTCCTCTGGAACGGCAGCTTTCTGTCTGAGCTGTCAGCGGTATTCCAGATCCTGATCGTATTGGACAGCGTTCCTTGGAACATAGGCAAAGACTTCCTCATATGCCCTGATTTCCACTGAGCACGACAGCCACCGGTCGTCAGGATCGATATACTTGGAGGAAATACCCTGTCCTTCTGTGGCGATGGAACCAAAGATCCAGGCCTTCGCCCCGGCCGGGGCAATGAACCCGCTTGGTATAAACCGGCCCTCCGGGGCATCAAAGTACAGGATCTGATCCGCCATGATGGTCCCAATGGCGCTGGCGGAACGCGTTACGTCCTGTACGTCCTCTTTGCGTACGTAGCCATGCCGATACTGGAAGGGTTCTTCCGTTTCAATTTGGATATAGTACCGCTCGCCGCGTACTCCCAGCACGGAAAACGCTTCGTTTTGATTCAGCGTATCAACCGCTTCCGTCCCGTCAAACTCATCAAAGAGGGGCAGCGAATCCTGCAGGGCTTTGGACAGGGGCGGATAAAAGTTCTGCGTTCCGCCTGAGGAGTGGTCCAGGTCTTCAGACGGTGCGTACCCCGTCGTGTCCCCGATGCGCACCTTCTCCCATCCGTCATTGTTGACATGGCCGTCAAACAGCGCGCTGACCCTGGTCCCGCTGAAATAACGCCCGACGGCTTCACAGTCAGCGGAGGGTTCAGCCTTCAGTTCCAGCAACCGGCTTGCCGCGCCGGTGTCGATCACATAGGAAGAGAAATTGTCCGGAAGCGTCACACCCATTCCGGACACATAGCCGTAAACGGATCGATCCTGCTGCGCATCGCAGCGCACGTGCAGCCATTCATCATCGATCGTGCCAAGAACGCGCAGCAGGGAATTGACCTCCGCGTAAGCCAGTATTCCGGAATCGCTGTCGGGCCTGTCATAGAGAGGCAGCGAATCGTTTTGCCCGGCATAATCGACCAGTCCGGGGACCCCCTCATACGCCAGGTCATCCTCCAGGATCTCTGCCGTAAGGAACTTCCGCATCATGAACCCTTCCCTGTCATCAATGCGGACGCGCTGCCAGTCGCCGCTTTGCTCCAGGACTTCCACAAGCACTCCGCCGAAGTATTGCCCCAGGACCGCCCCGTTCGTACTCGGCCTGTCCCGCAGCCTGACGCGGTCCAGTTCCCCGCCAAGCTGATACGTCTTCGCCTGGGAAGGGACCCCGGCCAGGGCGCCGCATGAAAAACCGGCAACAGCAGCGGCCAGCAGCAGCGCGAGGGTCTTTTTCATGCTACATCCTCCATGTTTTTCATCAGCAATCCTAACGTCCGCAGTCGCCGGAATACTGCATGACAGGTGCCGTTTTAAGAAATCCCCCTCTGCCCGATCCGGCATAATGCCCCGTAAATAAAAAAGACGCAAAGGCCGTCAGCGGATGGCCCGGCGCCGGGAACCCGGTAGAAGCTCCAGTGTTTATATGAATTTCCTGTCGTTTATCATGATGGACCGCAGGAGACGGTCTGATGGCCGGAACCAGCAGGACCGGCCGCCACTTTCCTATCACACTATCCCGATACCGACCGTCCTGTCAGAACATCTTCCTGCGCCACAGCAGGATGAAGGCGACCAGAGCGGACAGGACGGACATGCCAAGGACCAGATAGAACCCATGGGGCGAGTTCCCGAACGGCACGGCGACGTTCATCCCCCAGAAAGCGGCGAACAGGGCGGGGACCGACAGCATCACCGTCAGGCTGGTCAGCACCTTCATGACGATGTTGAGGTTGTTGCTGATGACGGAGGCGAAGGCGTCCATGGTGCCGGAGAGGATGTCCCGGTAGATGGTGCACATCTCCATGGCCTGCTTGTTCTCGATGATGACGTCATCCAGCAGGTCGCCCCCTTCCGGGATCTGCCTGATGGGTTCAAGGCGCATCATCTTCTCCAGCACCACTTCGTTTCCTTTCAGGGAGGTGCTGAAAAACACCAGCGATTTCTCCAGCTTCATCATCTGGAGCAGTTCCTGGTTGCGCAGGGACTTTTCAAGCTTCTCCTGCACGATCATGCTGGCCTTATCCACCTGCCTTAAGTAGGAAAGGAACATCGCCGCGTTGCGGTACAGCAGCTGCAGGATGAAACGCAGGCGTTTGTCTGTGGTGAAGCCGCGGATCCGCTCCTCCGTAAAATCCGTGATGATCGAGGTTTCCACAGTCGCCACGGTGATGATGACGTCGTCCACCAGGACGATGCCCAGGGGGATCGTGCTGTAGACGTGTCCGCCCCCTTCCGCCTCCATGTAGGGCGTATCCACGATGATCAGCGTCTGATCCTTGTCGTGTTCCAGGCGCGCCCTTTCTTCCACGTCCAGCGCGGCGGGCAGAAAGGTGGGGTCCAGCGCGAAGCGCTTGTTCAACCCGTCGATCTCTTCCTTCGTCGGGTTCTGCAGATGCACCCAGCAGCCTTTTTCCAGCGTGGGGCAGGCCGTGAGATGCTCATCGACCGTCTTGTAGATTTTTTTCATAATAAAAACCTGCCTTTCCTGCGGCGGGCGCACTTCAAGGCAGGTCCGGATTTCTCTTGGGGTTACATTCCGGGGGCCGGCCTGGAAAACGCGCGTCGATCCGCCTGTTGCTGATTACCGTATGGGTCGGCTTCCACAGGCTCAGTCTCCTTCCGGTTTGATCCTGACATTCACCTGATTTCACCATATATCGTTTTGATCCGGGTGTCAATCGCGCCGCCGCATGATCACTGCTGATTTATTCACGTAATAGGGTCCCGCCGGGATACGCATTCTTCCCGGCGGCGAAGCAGCGCATTGATAAACCGGCTTGACCGGCGTATAGTCAGCCTGCGGACAACTGACCCGGCATGCCTGACGGACTGCATGCCGGTCAAGCCGGTTGCGCAGCCTGCTGTGATGACAGGATCCTGACTGTTCTGTATCAGGGGGAGGTGCGTGATCTGATGAAACACATGATGACAGCCCCGGACTTCAATTCGACCCCTTATTGGAGCCTTCCGCCGGACACCCTCTTTAAGGAAGCGGGCAGCACGCCGGACGGGCTGAGCACGTCCGCCGCGCGTGAACGCCTTGCGCGCTACGGGAGAAACGCGCTCAGTCCCCGGCGGCATGGTTCCGGGCTGAGGATGCTCCTGTCCCAGTTCACCAATCCGCTCGTGCTGATCCTCATCTTCGCCGCGGTCGTTTCCGCCGTCGTCAGCGAATGGGTCGATACGTTTATCGTGCTGACGATCGTCCTGGCCAGCGCCCTGCTGAGCTTTTCCCAGGAATACTCCGCGGGGCAGGCGGTGGAGAAGCTCCGCTCGCAGGTCACGCTGAAAACGACCGTTCTCAGGGACGGGAAACCGGTGTCCATCCAGGCGGAGGAAACCGTGCCGGGGGACATCGTCCTGCTCAGCGCGGGCAGCCTGGTCCCTGCCGACGGCATCGTGCTGGAGGCCAGGGATTTCTTCGTCAGCCAGGCAGTGCTGACCGGCGAAACTTTCCCGGTCGACAAGACGCCGGGGCAGGTGAGCGCCGATGCCCCCCTGTCCGCCCGGATCAACATGGTCTTCATGGGCACCAGCGTCCGCAGCGGGACGGCCCGCGTCCTGATCACCCGGACCGGGGCCGGCACCGCGTTCGGCCAGATCGCGGGCCGCCTGGCCCTGCGCCCGCCGGAGACAGAGTTTGAGCGCGGCATCCGGAAGTTCGGCTATCTGCTCACCAAGATCATGACTCTGCTGGTGACGGCGATTTTTGTCATCAACACCCTCCTTGACAAGCCGGTGATCGACTCGCTCCTGTTCGCCATCGCCCTTGCCGTGGGCATCACGCCGGAACTGCTGCCCGCCATCATCAGCATCAGCCTGTCCAGGGGCGCCCAGGGCATGGCAAAAAACGGGGTGATCGTTAGGCGCCTGAACGCCATTGAGAACCTGGGCAGCATGGACGTTCTTTGCACGGACAAGACCGGCACGCTCACCCTGGGCGTCGTGCGGCTGGACGGCGCGCTGGATACCCTGGGGCAGCCCTCGGACGAGGTCATGCGCTGGGCCTATCTCAACGCGGCGTTCCAGACCGGGATCGCCAACGCGCTGGACGAGGCGATCCTGGCCAGTCCGCACCTGGACACCTCGGGCATGGACAAGCTTGACGAGATCCCCTACGACTTCCACCGCAAGCGCCTCAGCGTGGTCATCGACGCGGACCCCGGAAGCGCGGTCAGGCCGATGCTCATCACCAAGGGCGCGCTGGATAACGTGCTGGACATCTGTACACAGGTACGCCTGGGGAACGAAGACCAGCCGCTGGATACGGCGCAGCGCGGGGCGATCGGGGAACGCTTTGCCGCCTGGAGCGCCCAGGGCTACCGCGTCCTGGGCGTCGCCGTCAAGTTCGTCCCGCGGCAGGCCGTCTATACCATTGGGGAGGATGAGCGCGGCATGACCTTCGCGGGCTTCCTGCTGTTTTTCGACCCGCCCAGGGAGGACGCGCGCCAGACCCTTGATGAGCTTAAGAAACTTGGCGTGGACGTCAAGATCATCACCGGCGACAACCGCCTGGTGGCCCGGCACATCGCGCAGATCATCGGCCTGCCGTCCGAAGCCATTCTGCCCGCAGAGCAGATGACAGATCTGCAGGACGAGGCATTCTGGCACGTCGCGCAGAACACCTCCATCTTCGCGGAGGTGGATCCCAACCAGAAGGAGCGCATCATCCTGGCGCTGAAGAAGACCGGCCACGTCGTGGGCTACATGGGCGACGGCATCAATGACGCGCCGGCCCTGCACGCCGCGGACATCGGCATTTCCGTGGACCAGGCAGTGGACGTGGCCAAGGAAGCGGCGGATTTCGTCCTCCTTCGGCATGACCTGGGCATCCTGCTGGCGGGCATCCGCCAGGGGCGGCGCACCTTCGCGAATACCCTCAAATACGTCTACACCACCACCAGCGCGAACTTCGGCAACATGCTCAGCATGGCGGGCGCTTCGCTGTTCCTCCCTTTCCTGCCGCTGCTGGCCAAACAGATCCTGCTGAACAACTTCCTCTCTGATTTCCCCGCCATGGGCATCCCCGGGGACAACGTGGACGACGAGATGCTCACGCAGCCGCGTAGGTGGGACGTCCGGTCCATCCGCTATTTCATGATCATCTTCGGGCTGGTCAGTTCCCTCTTTGACTATGCCACCTTCGGCTTGCTGATGCTGCTCGCGCGCACCGCGGAGGCCCAGTTCCAGACGGGCTGGTTCGTCGAGTCCCTTCTGTCGGAGCTGGTCATCGCCCTGGTCGTGCGGACCCGCCGGCCCTTCTTCCGCAGCAAACCCGGAAAACTGCTGTGGATGATCACCGCGGCGGTCGGCCTCGCGACGCTGCTGATCCCCTATCTGCCCTTCGCGGGCGTCCTTGGGTTCACCCCGCTTCCGGCCTGGCTGATGGCTTCCCTTGTCGGGGTCACGGCGCTGTACGTGCTGGCGGCTGAAGCTACAAAGAAGTTCTATTTCTCACGATTCAGGGACCAGTGACGGGCTTTCCCCGGCATCGCAGTCAGCATCCCTATACGCCTGCCCGCGGCCCTGGTTTGCGCGGGGCACGGAGCGGATGCTATAATCAGCCCGATGTTTTTGCCCGATGAACACACAAGGAGGAAAAGCCTTTGCTTCCAGATATCGTTTCATCCCTGCGCGGCTCTTTCGCCCCCGGGACGCACAGCGAACTGCGCGCCCAGCGCAGCCTGTCCAGGCGCCTGACCCTGCTGGGCGGCAATCTGGTCCGCAACGCCCGCACGGACAGCCAGGGCGTCAGCGCGCGCGTCTACAGGGACGGCGTCTACGGCTTCGCTTCCGCCGCGGAGGCCAGCCCGCAGTCAGCCAGGGAGGCTTTGGCCGCGGCCAGCGGCAACGCGCGCTTCCTGGCGGACAGGGTGAACCCCGGAAAGGGCCCGCTGCCCGCCATCGCCGAGGGTTCCCTCCCCCGCCAGGAGGATTTCAGCGACATCCCGCAGAAGCAATACCTGGACTTCATCACGCCGCTGGACGAGTACATCAAAGGGAAGTACCCGGACCTGAAAAGCCGTACCGTGGTGGCTTACGCGGACTCCATGGAAAAGCAGCTGCTAACCAGCGACGGCTACGCGGCGCATACCCTGGCCCCGCGGAGCTACGTCTACGTTTTCCTCAACAGCGAGACCGCCTCGGGCATGCCGGTGGAGATCTTCAAATCCTTCGGAGGCTCCGGCTCCTTTGACACGCGGTTCATGGACCCCTCCATCCTGTACGGCGAGGTGGACCGATTGTATGAGCACCTGATGCGCAAGCGCGAGGGTGTTTACGCCAATGCCGGGCTGGCCACCTGCATCCTCTCCGGCGAGCTCTCCGGCATTCTCGCCCACGAGGCCGTGGGCCATACGGTAGAGGCGGACCTGGTGCTGGGCGGCTCGGTGGCCGGCCCGATGCTGAATCAAACGGTCGCCAGCCCCCTGGTCTCCATGACGGATTTCGCGCACACCGCCTTCGGAGAGGAAGCGCCGCTGCCGGTCTTTGTCGACGACGAGGGCGTGCTGGCGGAGGACGCGGAACTGATCCGCAACGGCAGGCTGGAGGGATACATGCTCTCCCGTGAAACGGGCCGGCACTTCAGCATGAAGCCGCGGGGCAACGCCCGCGCCTTCGCCTTCAACGACGAGCCGCTCATCCGCATGCGCAACACCGCCATCTCCCCCGGCCCGCACAAGCTGGAGGAGATGATCGCCTCGGTCGAGGACGGCTACTATCTGCTGTATACCAACAACGGCCAGGCGGACACCACGGGCGAGTTCATGTTCGGCGTCAGCATGGGCTACGAGATCAAAAACGGGGAGCTCGGGAAAGCCATTTTCGACACCACGATCTCCGGCGTTGCCTTCCAGATGCTCAAGACCGTCGACATGGTCTCGGACAAACTCATCTGGACGTCCTCGGGCTTCTGCGGCAAGAAACAGCCCATGCCCGTGGGCTGCGGCGGTCCGGACCTGCGCTGCCAGGTGATGATAGGAGGCAAATAGGATGAGCAGGATCAGGCAAACGGCAGAGCTGGCCTTAATAGCGCTCCGTGACCTGGGCGCGGACAGCGCCGGCGTCCAGGCGCAGACAGGCAAAAAGAGCGAGTTCACCATCGAGGGCGGCAGGTTCACCCTGCTGCGCACGACGATGGACAATTCCCTGAGCCTTCAGGCCATCAGGGATCATCGCCGCGGCAGCGTGTCCGGCAACAGCTTTGAAGAGGAGGCGGTGTACTCCGCCGCGCGCGACTGCGTCGCCTCCGCCGAGGCGGCCCAGCCCGACCCCGCCTGGGAGATGGCAGCGGACGGCCGGGGGACCTTCCGGGACGGCGCGCCGGAAGCGGACATAGTGAAGCTCTTTGACCGGACCCGCGAACTGATGGACAGCGTCCATCAGGAATACCCCAGGATCATCCTGGAGCAGGTCATCGCCGCGCACGCGAACCGGGAGGGGATCTACCTCAACAGCCATGGTGTGGAGTATGAGACCCTCAGCGGCCAGTATGAGGTCACGCTGATGTTCTCCGGCCATGAGGGCGACAAGTCCTCCTCCTTCAATTATTCCGGCCTGGTCACCGACAGCCTGGACAAGCCCTTCCTGGAGCTGGGCAGCGTCCGGCAGAACCTGTCCGACGCGGAGCGTCAGATCCATACGGAGCCGATGCAGGGCAAGTTCGAGGGGACGGTCATCTTCACCCCGGACTGCCTGGGGAGCATGCTGTCCGAACTGCTGGACAACTACGCCGCCGACAGAGTGCTGCTGGACGGCACCAGCCAGTGGAAGGACAGGCTGGGCGAGCAGGTCGCGGACCGGCGCGTCACCCTGTCCATGAAACCCCTGGACCCGCGGGTGGTCTGCGGGGAGCGCTACACCGCCGAGGGTTTCCTCTCGGAGGACTACGACGTGATCAGGGACGGCGTGCTCCGGCAGTTCATGCTGTCCAACTATGCCGCCAACAGGACCGGGAAAAAGCGCGCGCCCAACGGCTCGGGCAGCATGGTAATGGCACCGGGCACACAGATGCTTTCTCAGATGATTGCCGCCACAAAACAGGGCCTGCTGGTCTCCCGTTATTCCGGCGGCGCCGCCGGCACCAACGGGGAGTTTTCCGGCGTGGCCAAGAATTCCTTCCTCATCAAAAATGGCAAAATCGGTCCGGCAGTGTCGGAGACCATGATCTCCGGCAACCTGGCCGGCATGCTCAGCCGCGTCGCGGGCATCTCCAGGGAGACTGTTGAGGACGGGATGACCTCCCTGCCCTGGCTGGCGGTGGAAGGCATCACGATCTCGGGGAAATGACAGAAATGACAGGGCAGACGGCATGAAAGGCAGGTTCAGGGAATCCCTGAAGAGGGCGGACCCGCGCGCCTGGGTGGAGCTCTCCTCCCCGGTGACGCTGGGTTTTGCCCTGCTGGCCTTGCTGGCCACGCTGCTCCACGCTCTGACCGGCGGCGCGTCCACCCGCGCCCTGCTCTCCGTCTACCGTGCCCCGCTGTCGGACCCCCTGTTCATCCCGCGGCTCTTCCTGCATGTGCTGGGCCACGCGGACCTCACCCACCTCACCGCCAACCTGGGCCTCCTGCTGGTGCTGGGGCCGGCGGCGGAGAAACGCTGGGGCGCTCTGCCTTTCCTGCTGCTCATCCTGACCACGGCGCTGGTGACCGGTCTGGTCCATATCATACTATCCCCCGCCACCCTCTCCCTGGGCGCCAGCGGTGTGGTGTTCATGCTGCTCCTCCTCTCCGCCGGCGCGGGCCGGGAGGGCGGCAAGGTACCGCTGACGCTCCTCCTGGCGGCCTTCATCTACCTGGGGCGCGAGGTCGCGGACGGTATCACGCGCAGGGACATGATCTCCCAGCTGGCCCACGTCACCGGTGGCCTGTGCGGCATGGCCTTTGGTCTGCTGCTCAACAGGAAGCGCCCCTGATCATCCGATCTGCACGCCGCGCGGCAAAAGCCGCGCGGTTTTTTATGAAACGACGATTCTATGGTATGATGCCGCCGAAGAATTGAAAAAAACTTGCTCCCCGATGAACCGTTCCCATCGTCCGGGCGACTACATGGATGAAAGGAGGCCGCGATGCAAGAACGGGACCTGACCCTCGCCCAGCAAGGCGATCCCGCGGCCTTCGAGCGCCTGGTGACCCCTTACCTGAAAGGCCTCTTTGCCTTCATCAGAAGGCGTGCGGGGAACGAGGGGGAGGACGTCTACCAGGAGACCCTGCTGGCCGCCTGGCGGGCGATCCCCGGCTTCAGCGCCTCCTCCTCCCTGAAGACCTGGCTGTACGCCATCGCCGGCTACAAATGCGCGGACGCGCTTCGCCGGAAAGCGAGGTCCCCCCTCACGCAGGAAACGGACGAAACGCTGGGGGACGGGGGATTCGAGGAGGGCAGCCTGGAGAAGATCGACCTGAACACCGCGCTGAAGCGGCTGGACAGCGAGGACCAGGCCCTGCTCCAGCTGGTCTACCTGGAGGGATTCACGCTCAGGGAGTCCGCCTCCGTGCTGGGGATCCCCGAGGGAACGGTGAAAAGCAGACTGTACACGCTCAGAAAAACGCTGAAGGATCAGTTGGGGAGGTGAAGGAGATGGAGATGGACGCGCTGCGGGAGAAGATGCCGCGCTACATCAGGGGCGCGCTGCCGGAGGAAGAGATGCTGGAAGTCAGCCAGGCACTGGCGGACAGCACGGAAGCGATCGAGGAAATGCGCTTCTGTCTCATGATGCGTCAGGCAGTCCTGCCGGAGGACGCCTCCCTTCCCGCTTTCCCGAACCTTTCAGAGCAGGGCGGGACGGCCCCCTCCCTCCTTCCCCGGTCGGTCAGCCGCAGCGTGAACCTGCTGCGCGGCGCCGCAAACGTCACAAGGAGCGCGATCCGCACCGCAATCAACTTTCTATAGGAACACAACAATACAGAAGGAGACAGGTATGAGCGATTTCAATGAAGACAGGAAACACGGACGCAGCAAGGACATGAACGAACTGAGCGACGTGCTTGAAACGGTGAGCGAGAAGGTACCCCGGCTCATCCGCGAGGTGATGGGCAGCCTGTACAGCAAGGATACCGGCGCCGCCATGGGCCAGTCCGTCGGCGCTTACTACAGGGAGTTGGTCGCCTCCGGCATCCCGCAGGACGCGGCGCTTCAGATGGCGAAGGAATTCTCCTTCTCCATGAAGAACTTCGACTTCGGCGGCGGAAAGCCGCAGGGAAAGAGCGAAGGGGGCAAGGGCAGAAGCTATCGCTTCCAGTTCGGCGATGACCAGGAAGACGACGAAGGGCAAGACAGCGCGGAATAAACGACAGGACGGATGGCATGGGTGAAAAGAAAACGGGGAAACTGAGGGCCGCCGTCAGCGTCCTTCGCCTGATCGGCATCGCGCCGGGCATCCTCTTCCGCTCCGTCTCCGCCTTCCGGCGGTTCAAAAGCAGCTACGTGAAAGCTGCCGCCGCGGAAGGCCTGCCGGAATCCCTGGCCAGGGAACTGGCTGACCAGCTCGCTCCGACGTCAGTCGTCAGGGACATGATCAGAAAACAGCGAGGAGAAAGATGAAAAACAGGAAGGAAAACGCCGCCATGCTGCAAAGCCTGGCGAGGCTGAGCGGTCAGACGATCCCGGGCCGGCTGTCGCAGAAAAGCCGGTACGGGGCAAGCCCCGGCGCCTGTGGCGCCTGGACGGACTGCCTGGCACGGGAGGAAGGGAGCACGCTGAACAGCCCCTGCTCCATATACACCCCCGGTTGGTATGTGCGCGGGTATTGATCCCCATAGGAGACATACATCAGAGCCGCCCTGAAAAGGGCGGCTCCGGCATTATTCTTGTAGATCGTTACTTCAGGAACCCATCAATGATCCTTGCTTCGGCCTCCGCCTCCGTCAGCCCCAGGGTGCGCAGCTTGAGGATCTGTTCGCTCGCGATCCTGCCGATGGCGGCCTCATGGATCAGCGCCGCGTCCGGGCTCAGCGCGTCCAGCTGGGGGGCGGCCGTGACCACCGCCTCATCCGCCAGGATCGCGTCACAGGAGGAATGCCCCGTGCAGCGTGCCTTTCCGACGATGCGGCTGAAGAACTCCTGCCGGGACCGCCCGCGGGCCACGGAACGGCTCACCACGTCGCAGCCGCTGCCCTCCCCTTCCATCACCACGTCAAAGCGGGTCCTGGCGTGCTGGTCCCCGTCGGTCAGCAGACGCTCGCGGATGATCAGCCTGGCGCGCGCCTTGAGCACGGCGGTCGTCACACGGTCGCTCTCATCCACCCCGCTGAGCTGGACGGTTTCAATGCTCAGGCTGGCGTCCTCCTCCAGATAGATGTCGCTGACCGGGTCGATCCGACGGCTGCCGGACCCGCCGCCCTCGCCGATGTGCTTCTCCTCATATCTCACTTCTGCCCCGCGGCTGATAAAGAAGCGGTGCACGCCGTTGTGTTTGGCCGTGCCGCCGTCATCGGTGTGCACGCCGCATCCGGCGACGATCGTCACCTTCGCGCCCTCGCCGACGTAAAAGTCGTTGTAGGTCAGGTCCTCGACGTTCCCGTGGGACACAACAGCCGGGATATAGACCGTTTCCCCCGGTGTCCCGGTCGCGACGTGGATCTCGATCCCGGGTTTGCCTTCCCGGTGCGGGATGATCCTGATGTTGTCCGTGGAGCGTCTGCCGGCGCAGCCGGAATCCTGGCGGATGTTGTACGCGCCTTTGAACTCGCCCTTAAAGCCCGCGACCGTGCCGAGCAGTTTTTCAGACACAGGGTTGAGCAGGTCGATCTTCATGCGCCCACCTTTCTGCCCACGGGGCAGTGGCCGGCGATCTCCCCCGCCATCAGGCGGGGCATGATCTCTTCCATCGGCCCCTGATCCCGAAGCTGCCCTGAGGAGATGACGACGATCTCGTCAGCGATCTCAAGGATGCGCTCCTGATGGGAGATGACCACCATCGTCATGCCCTGTCGCTTCAGGGAGCCAAAAACCTCGACCAGGCCGTTGAATGACCACATGTCGATGCCGGCCTCCGGCTCGTCAAAGAAGGACACCCGCGTCCCGCGCGCCAGGACGGTGGCGATCTCCACGCGCTTGATCTCCCCGCCCGACAGGCTGCCGTCCACCTCGCGGTTGATGTAGTCCATCGTGCACAGCCCGACTTTGCCGGTCAGGTCGCACATCTCGTCAAAGCTCAGCAACCGCCCCGCCGAGGTCTCCAGCAGTTCCTGCACCGTCAGCCCCTTGAAGCGAACGGGGGTCTGAAAACCGTAGCTGATGCCCAGTCTGGCCCGCTGCGTGACGTCAAGGTCTGTGATATCGCGCCCGTCAAGCCACACGCTGCCCGAGCTGGGCGCCACAAGACCTGCGAAGATCTTGGCCAGCGTGGTCTTCCCACCGCCGTTGGGCCCGGTGACCACCGTCAGTTTGCCGCCGGGGATGACCAGGGACAGGTCCCTGATGATTTCCCCGCCGTCCGGGTAGACCAGGCTCACATTCCTCAGTTCCAGCAATCCGTTCCCTCCGCGCAACCGGGATCAACCGGCCGATTTCCAAAAGAGATTGTACCCTTTCATCCGGATGTCCATCGTTTTCTCTCCGCACGGACGCCAGGCAACCGTTTCACCGGGTCCTTTCCTTGACGCGTGATACCGCAAAACCTACAATGGTTCCCATCATCCGGGGGGGAGGCGTCCGCATATGAACAGGAACAAGGGGGCCGGAAGCCTGATGCTGCTGGCCGCCGCCGTCATCTGGGGCAGCACCTTTGTCGCCCAGAGCCTGGGCATGCGCCACATCGGTGCCTTTACCTTCCAGGCGGTGCGCTCCCTCCTGGGCGCCCTTGCGCTCTGGCCGGTCATCCTGCTGAATGACCGCATTGTAAAAAGGAAGGAAGGCGGAGCCAGGCGGGGGGACAGGCGCGCCCTGCTCATCGGCGGCACGCTGTGCGGGCTGGTGCTGTTCGCCGCGGTCAACCTGCAGCAGTTCGGGCTGAAGGAGACCACCGCGGGCAAGGCGGGTTTCCTGACCGCGCTGTACATCCTGATCGTGCCGCTGTACGGCCTGCTGTTCGGGCACAGGGTGCGCCCGGTGATGTGGCTGTCGGTGGCACTGGCGGGGGCCGGGCTGTACCTGCTGAGCGTGACGGAAGCGTTCACCGTCATACGGGGCGACGTGCTGCTGATCCTCTGCGCCTTTGCCTTCGCGGCGCAGATCCTGCTGGTGGACCATTACGCCGTCAGGGTCAGCGGGATGAAGCTGTGCGCGGTCCAGTTCCTGGTCTGCGGCCTGCTGTCCGGCATCGCGATGTTCATCTTTGAATCCCCTAGCGCCGGCACGATCCTGGCTGCCGCCGGGCCCCTGCTGTATGCCGGGGTGCTGTCCTCCGGCGTGGCCTACACGCTGCAGATCCTGGCCCAGCGCACCACGCCGCCGGCCCTCGCCTCGCTGCTGATGAGCCTGGAGGCGGTGTTCGCCGTATTCACCGGGATGCTGGTGCTGGGCGAGATGCCTTCGCTGCGCGAGGTCATCGGCAGCGCGCTGATGTTCCTTGCCATCATTGTGTCCCAGCGCGCCGAACAGCCCCGGCTGCCCGCCTGAGGAATCCCGGGGTGGGACACAAAAAACCCAGTCAGATCCGGCGAAAACAACAGAAGGCTGCGAAAAACTGTGCTATACTCTGCCCGCGCAGTTTTGTCATTCCATGAAGGAGGACCGGCATGGTACTTGAGATTCTGGACATCAAGAAGAGCTTTGGTGAGAGGGAAGTCCTTCACGGCATTTCCTTCGCCGTGTCCAGCGGCCGGGCGATGGGTTTCCTGGGCCGCAACGGCGCGGGCAAGTCCACCACCATCCGCTGCCTGATGGACGTCTTCCGCCCCGACAGCGGGCGTTTCCTGCTGGACAGCGTCCCGTTTCAGCCGCGGAAGATGAAGATCGGCTATCTGCCCGAGGAACGGGGCATGTACCAGAAGAACGAAGTGCTCGCCCAACTGGTCTACTTTGCCCGCCTGCGCGGAGCAAATCAAACGGATGCGCTGAAGAGCGCCAATCACTGGGTCGACTATTTCCAGCTGGGCGACTATAAAAGGAAAAAGCTGGAGACGCTGTCCAAAGGCAACCAGCAGAAGATCCAGATCGCCCAGGCCTTCCTCAACGAACCGGACATCCTCATCCTGGACGAGCCTTTTTCAGGGCTGGATCCGGTGAACGCCCAGGTGTTCAAGGACGCCATCAAGAGTTTCGTGAAGGAAGGCCGGCTGGTCATCTTCTCCTCCCATCAGATGGGGTACGTGGAGGAGGTCTGCGACGACGTGACCCTCATTCATGAGGGACGCATCCTGCTGTCCGGCGACCTGTCGGACATCAAACTGGAGGAAGGCCGAAGCAAGCTCTTCCTCTCCCTGCTGGACGAGGGGGACAGTTCCCTGCCGGAAATAATGCACAGGGCCTTCCCGGGCATCCTGATCACCCCGGCGCACGGGGGATTCATCCTGGACACGCAGGGTGAGGACAGGCAGGGCGACCTGCTCAAATGGCTGTCCGCGCAGGACCTGGTCATCCGGCGTTTCGGCCTGTACGAGCCCAGTCTCACGGACATTTTCATTTCAAAGGTAGGTGAACAGGCGTGAAGGATTTCAGGACCGTCTTCCTCTACGAACTGAAGACCCAGCTGACCAAGCGATCGGCCATCGTCACCACCGTGGTGATCATGGTGATCCTGCTCGCGGTTTCAAGCATACCCCGGCTCATCTCCCTGTTTGACGCCAGCGGCCAGCCTTCCGTTTCCGGCGGACCGTCTTCCGTTTCCGCCGGCGCCATCCCGGACGCGGGGTTCGTCATCGGGGATCACGAGTTGCAGGGTTTGCTCGCGCCCGTCCTGGGCGAAGTGGTCAGCCGCCCCTACGCCAGCCGGGATGAAATGGTCCGGGCGCTGAAGGACAAGCAGATCAAGGTCGGTTTCGTGATCAATAAGGACCTGTCCTGGGAGGCCGTCTATCAGGACCGCTCCATGGCCGACAGCAGCGACGCCGCCCTGGGCGGGATCCTCAGCCGCGTGAAAAGGGAGAGGATGCTCCTGGATCTCGGTCTGACGCTGGAAAACTTCAGCGCGATTGAAACCGCTCAGGCGGAGGGCACGGTCACCGTGATGGGCCGCAGCGGCATGGAGAATTATTTCGTCTCTTTCGCGATGATGCTGGCGGTGTACATGATGGTGCTGCTCTACGGCAACGGGGTGTCCTCCGTCATCGCGCGGGAGAAGGACAGCCGCACCATGGAGATCCTCATCACCTCCACCCGCCCCTCCAGCCTCATCCTGGGCAAGGTGGCGGCCTCCGGCGCCGCCGCGGTCATCATGTTCGGGGCGCTGGTGCTCGCCGGCCTCGCCGGTTTCCAGCTGAACAAGGCGACCTACCCTCCGATGGTGTTGGGCATGTTCTCCTCCTCCCTGACCCCCGGCTTCATCTGGACCTACGTTTTCTTCTCGCTCTTCGGCTTCATCCTCTACCTCTTCCTCTTCGCGGCGCTGGGCTCCACTGTCAGCAAGATGGAAGACCTGTCCAGCGCGACCGCGCTGGTGCAGTTCCTGTTCATCGCGGCCTACCTGCTGGCGACCCTGTCCGCCCAGATGCCCGACAGCACCCTGGCGGTCATCGGCAGCGTGATCCCCTTCACCTCCGTGATGGTCATGCCCCTGCGGGGCGCGATGACCACCGTGCCCTGGGGCCAGCTCATCCTTTCGGGCCTGCTGATGCTCCTCACCGTCGCCTTCTTCGCCTTCCTGAGCATCAAGATCTACCGCTGGGGCTCGCTCAACTACGGCAACAAGACCAAGCTTAGCCGGATCGTACGGGAAGCGCTCAGGAGGGCATGACGCCATGGGCTTAAGGATGAAAGGATCATGAAAGAAGCAGTGGTTCATCCCATCCCTGGCCTGATCATCCGGAAAGAGACCCCCGGGGATCACAGGGCCGTGGAGGAAATGACCCGGGAAGCCTTCTGGAACAGGTACGCCCCCGGCTGCAACGAGCATTATCTCGTCCATCTCCTGCGCCGGGAGCCCGGTTTCAGGCCCTGGCACAGCCTGGTCGCGGAATATGACGGGCACGTGATCGGCCACGCGCTGCTGAGCCCTTCCCTGATCGCGCTGGACGAGGGCAGTTCCTTTCCGGTCTATGCCCTGGGTCCCCTGACAGTGCTGCCCGCGGTCAGCCTCAGGGGCATCGGCAGCAGCCTGATGATTGAAATGATCAAACTGGCGAAAGGGCACGGGGCCGCTGCGCTGATGCTGACCGGGGACCCGAAGTACTATCAGCGTTTCGGCTTTATCACAGCCTCCCGCCTGGGCATCCGCCTGCACGGTATCCCGCCCGGGGACGAGGCGGCGTACTTCATGGCGCTGCCGCTTTATCCCGGGGCGCTTGACGGCAAAAAGGGCGTCTTCATCTTCTCCCCGCTGTTTGACATCGGGGAAGGCCTTGATTTTATGGCCTATGACAGCGGTTTCCCCAAACGGGAAAAGCTGCGCCTTCCGGGGCAGCTTCCTCAACAGTGACCGCGCCGTCAGAGGCGCAGGATCTTCAGTTCATACGGCTCAAGTTCATATTCAAGGGTCCCCTCCTCAAGGGGGACCTTGCCGTGCTGCGGCAGTCCGCCGGCATTCGCCAGGGCAAGCGCGCGGCCGGCCGGGAACCAGGCACAGTCCACCTGGGGGTCCGTGGGGATAAAGGTCTCCTCCCCGTCCTTTGAGGCCGGCAGGATCAGTCTGAGCAGCAGCCTGGCGTTCCCAGGCGAATACCGGAAGCCTGACAGGTAGATGCCCTGCCCTTTGCCGAATGCATGCCGGGTCAGAAGGGGCAGGCCGTCTTTGGCCAGAAGGACCTGTGTCGTGCCGTCCGTCAGGCGCACCCCGGGCAGGGCAGGAACGAAGGCCCCCTCCGCCATGAGCTCCGGAGGGCAGTCCGCCTCAAACCGCCAGGGCCCGTGGCTGGCATACCGTCCGTCATCCACGTCCACCCCCAGCACCTGGGACAGACGCAGCAGGGTGTTGTATCCCTCAAGCGCGGCGGGATGGCCGACCCCCAGCAGCGTACCGCCGCCAAAAGCCCAGGCCTGCACCCGTTCCACTGCCTTATCCGTCCACAGGCTCCCGCCGCTCCAGGCGCTGTTCCTGGCCCCCGCCACAAGCAGCAAGTCCGCGTCCTGAAGCGCGCCTTCCTCCAGGTCCTCAAAATCCAGGAACCTGACCGACAGCGGCAGCCCGGAGAGCGCTTCCAGCAGGTGCATCAGGTCATGGGTGTCGTTTTCATGGAAATGCCCGGATAGGGTCCAGGAACGGAGGCGCCCCCAGGCGTGCAGCACAGCCACCCGCGGCTTTTTCACCGCCGGGGTTCCCTGGGCATGAAGGGCCTTGATCCGTCGGAACTCCTCCGCCAGCTGCCCGATATACGCAACAAACTCAGGATATCCGCGGGTCAGGCTCAGGTAGCCCCCAAGCCCGATGCGGTCCAATCCCTGGCGCAGCAGCGCCCGGCGGATGTTCATCCAGTACGCCCGCGCGTCCCCCGCGGGATCGCCGCCCGGGGAGAAGGTCGGGCTTCCGCCCAGCCCCACAGGGAACAGGTAGGGGTGCAGCCGCAGCTCCTTTACAGGGGCCGGGACCCCGGCGCAGAGCCGGGCCTCAAAGCCGCTGAACGCGCACTTGATGATGCCATCAAACCCATACTCCGGAAACCTCTCCCCGTAGGGTTCCAGCCCCACCCAGCTGTCATCATAGAAGACGTAGGCCTTCTTCCCGTAGCGGTGCACCAGCGCGACCAGCTCCCGCCCCAGGTCCAGCACCTGGTCCTGCACGAAAGCCATCCAGTCTCGCTTTTTCCGGTCCGGCACGCTGTGGGTGCTGCGGTAGAGCCCCTTGTTGACAAAGTCCTCCGCGCGCAGGGCATAACCGAAGTGTTCCTTGAATGCTTGAAGCAGCGGCGGGCTGACGGTGAAGTCATAGGAAGCCCAGTCCGTGAACAGGCTGCGCCGCCGTGTGTCGCTCCCCCAGATCCAGACAAAATTGTAGAACAGCGAGGTAAAGCGCACGATACCGGTGGCGGGATGCTCAAGGAGCCATTTCTCCATCCAGTCAAGCAGGTAGGCCCGCGCCTCCGGCCAGGAGGGATCCAGCTGCATGAGCGGCTCGCTGTCCCAGCGGTTGGCGGTGTGGTTGTACATGGAGATCTCTTCCCACACCCGGTAGGCCAGGAAGCTGACGGTGTAGGCGTGGAAAGGGCTGGCTTCCTTCAGAAGAACGGCCCCCTCCTCCTTCAGGTATTCCCAGTTCTCCGCCGGCACCTCAAGGTTGGCCGTCCTGTCCGTCACCTGCCAGAAGGGAAGGCTGTCCTCACCGCCGTTGACCTCAAACTGCCCGGAGAAAAAATCATCCATCAGGACAAACCTGAGCGGTCCGCCCGTATGGACTTTCGGGGCGGTGCATAAGAAGGTCTGCTGTCTCGTCCGCGGATGCTTTCTGATAAAGTCATTGTGGCTGCGGATGATGCAGACGGTGGAATAGACCGTCATCCCCTGCTCCATCAGGGCCGGGGACAGGCTGGTCCCGTCGGAATCCCGGATGGCGTCCGCGCCCCAGCGATCGGCCAGCTCCATCGCCCACGCTTCCTGCCCCGCTTCCCCGGGCAGGGTAAAATCCCCCCCGCGCTTATTCACCTGCGTCCTCCAGGCTGTCCAGGGCGGCGCAGAGCATGGCCAGGGCAAGCCCCTGTCCCCATCCCTGTGTCCAGTCCCGGGAGATCTTCCGGTAGCCCTCCAGGTCACGCATGACCGCGGTGCCGCCGGATACGTTCAGCAGTCTGCCGTCCGGGCTGATGTTCGCCATCACGCCCTCCACCCCCGCCTGCGCATACCTTGTATGCAGCGGATTGCCGGAGATCAGCATGGCCGCGGTGATCCCGGCGCTGGCGGAGAGCTCCTCATAGCTTTCCCCGTCATCCAGCACCGTGCGCCACAGCCCGTTTTCGGTCTGGAGCATCTTCAGCCCTGCCAGCTGGTCGCGCAGGGAGCAGTCGATGTCCATGAAGGGGGGATACAGGTAGGGTTCCGGCAGGCGGCGGCGCACCTGCGCCATCGTATAGGCGGCCCAGGCGTTTGCCCTGGCCCAGAAGAAGCCGGACATATGGTCTTTCCGTACGTTGCTGTAGCCGTGGTACCACAGCCCCGTCGCCTTGTCCTGCAGGTAACGGATGTGCCAGAGGTACTGGTGCAGCGCGTCATTGATCAGCGCTTCGTCCCCGAAAAGCACGCCGTAGCGCAGCATCAGGAAGGCCGCCATGAACAGGGTATCCGCCCAGGCCTGCTCATGAAAGTCGTCGCGCGCAGACACCGTGTGCTGCAGCACGCGGTCTGCGAACCGCAGGGCGTCCCCGCTCAAATACCTGATCTTCTGCCGGATGATGTCCAGGTATCGTTCGTCCCCTGTCTTTTCATGCAGGGTGAGCAGACAGTGCCCCATGGCGCAGGTGTTCACCGTCCAGACCGGCGTGCCCAGGGAGATCATCTCGTCGACCCGTTGCCTGAGCAGTCCGAAGTACTCCTCCCGCCCCGTTTTCAGGTACGCTTCCGCCACGCCGTAGTAGGCCACGCCGCAGGGCCAGTCCCAGGTCAGGTCCATCTCCATGGTCCTGCGCACCACAAGGTCCAACGCGGAGCGCAGCTTTTCCCGGTCATAATGAATACGGATCATCCCGTTCCACCGTCCTTCAAAGGGCGCCCGCCCTTTAGGGGGCGGGCGCCCGGCGAATGGTCTGTCAGTCGTTACTGCGCGGGGACGGCGGGCAGTTTGGTGGTGAACCCGGCCTCGTAGGCGGCCAGGCGCTCATCAATGATCTGCTGGTATCCGGCGTCCAGGAATTTTTTGCTGTACTCCGCATACAGGGCGTCAAACTCCTCCGGCTTGCACTTGGTCAGCGCCACGGAGTACTCCTGATACAGGCTCAGCAGGGTCGCGGAGAATTCGCTCTCCGACTTGATCGCGACGGCGAAGACGGGGTCGGAATAGGCCCAGCCATTGTCGGCGATCTTCCTGAGTTCGTAGTAGTTGTCGATCAGTTCCTGGGTGAAGTCCTGCGGGATCCCCTTGGGGGTCAGCGCGGCGATGGTCTGCTCGATGGTGCCCAGTTTCTTGGAGGCGTGCACCAGGCAGGCCATGTCGATGTTCATGTTGTGGTTGAGCATTTCCGGCCCGCGGTAATCGCCTTTGACCACCGGCAGCCCGTTTTCTCCCAGGGTATAGGTCACGCCTTCGACGCCGTTTTCCAGCACGAAGAGGGTCTCAGGCTGGATCATCCATTCCATGAGCATCCAGGCCGCCTTGATCTGCTCGGGCGTGGCGGAGGAGGAGAAGCCCACGATCATGCCGAAGGGGTTGTCCGCGCGGATCTGCGGGAAGTCCACAAAGCCGGGCTCCACCACCTGGTTGGGGTTCACCACGGCCAGCTTGACGTCGGGATTGGTCTCGTAGAAAGCGTTGAGCCAGGCCACGTTGCCGGACATGTATCCGCCGTAGATCAGCTTCTTGCCGTTGATGAAGTCGGTCTGCCACTGGCCTGCGCCGCCGGACGTATCGGCCGCTTCCAGCTCATACTCCGTGGAGAAAAAGCCCTGGTTGTACTCAGCGTTCTGGCGCTTGAGCAGTTTATAGGTCGGGTACCAGCTCAGGCTGGGTGTGCCCAGGCTGGAATGCATGGCCCACTCGGCCTCGTTGACCGGGAAATCACGGAAGGCGAAGTTGACCACGTAAGCCGCCGTGGGCAGCGACAGGCCGACGGGATGCTCGGCCAGGCCGGCCCCCTGCACGGCCTTGACGGCGGCGACGTACTCCGCATAGCTCTTGGGGATCTCAAGCCCCAGCTGGTCCAGCCAGTCCTTGCGGATGAAACTGGCGTAAGTGAAGGTCGTATTGAAGTAGGGGCGCTCCGTCAGCACGAAGTAGTCCTTGCCGTTGAGCTTTGTATAGCCCAGCTGGTTGTTGTCCACCATGGCCTGATAGAAGGTGGGCGCGACCTTTTTGAACTCTTCCAGGTCGATCTCGGCCATGGCGCCGTCATTGGCCCACTGGGCCACCTTGGGATAGTCGTACTCCATGAGGATGGTGGGGGTCTCGCCGCCCGCGATGAGCAGGCTGTACTTGGTCATCACGTCGCCGCGGGGGATGGCCACGTACTGCACGTCCACGTTGTACTTCTCGCCGAACTCCTTCTGCACCCAGCGGGTCCAGTAGTTGTCGTCCACGGCGGGATAGCCTTCCTTGCTGCGGTCATAGACCGGCACCGTGATCTTGACCCGTTTCTCAAAGGGAACCAGGTGCGCGGGGCTGGCCCCGTGCGGGGCTTCCGCTTCCGCAAGTGCGGAAAGCGGCGCAAGGGACAGCATCATGGACAGCACCAGGGCTGCCAGGACCAGGGTCTTGAGCATTTTTTTCATAGCAGTCTCCTTTTTTATTGGTCTGTGGGAAAACAGGTGCGGGTTCAGCCTTTGACAGCGCCGACCATCACCCCCTTGACAAAGTGTTTCTGGATGAACGGATAGATCAAAAGGATCGGAAGCGTGGCGAACATCACCGTGGCGGCCTGCAGCACTTCCGGCGTGCTGGTGACGGCGGCGCCCTCGGACAGGCTGATGGCGTCGGAGCCGGAGTTGAGAACCATGTTGCTCAGCAGGTACTGGATGGGCTGCAGCGCCTTGCGGGTGATGAAGTAGCGCGCGTCGGCATAGGCGTTCCACCGGCCCACCGCGTAGAACAGGGAGAGGGTGGCCATGATGGGCTTGGACAGGGGCAGGGTCACCCGGGCCAGCATCTGGTAGTGGGAGGCGCCGTCCAGGTAGGCGGCCTCATATAGGCTCTCCGGGATGGTGGTTTCCAGATAGGTCCGCATGATGAGCATGTTGTAGGGGGAGAAAGCCAGCGGCAGGACCAGGACCCACATGGAGTTGATGATCCCCAGCCGGCTGTAGAGCAGGTATTCGGGGATGAGGCCGGCGGAAAAATAGAGGGTGAAGAGGATGATCGTGGTAAACACGCGCCTGCCGGCCAGCACGCTCCGGGAGAGGGGATAGGCCGCGCAGATGGTGACCGTCATGCCGATCACGGTAAACAGGAACGTCACCAGGATGGAGTACAGCATGGAGTGGGTGAGCTGTCCGTCCCGGAAGATGGAGGCGTAGGCGTCAAAGTTGATCTGTTTGGGCAGCAGGTAGACGGATTTGGCCAGGACCGCGGTGTTGCTTGAAACGGACTTGGACGCGATGTGGAAGAAGGGCAGGATGCAGGTGGCGCACAGGATCAGGATCACCGCAGAGATCACGAAGTCGGACAGCCGCGCCCTGTTCAGGCTGCCGGGTCTGGGCTGCCTGAGCATTGGTTCCCGCGCGTCGTTCACGCTCATGCCGTCCTCCTCCCTATATCAGGCCGCTCTCGCCCATCGATTTGGCGAAGCGGTCGGCAGAAAGCACCAGCAGGAACCCCACCAGGGACTGGAAGAGCCCCACGGCCGTCGCGTTGCTGAAGTTCCCGCCCGCCAGGCCCTTTTCGTAGATATAGATGGCCAGCTGGTACTGGTACTCCCGCACGTTCACGTTTCCGAAGGCGCTGAGTCGCTCAAAGTTGGAACCCATCACCCTGCCCAGGTTGAGGATCAGCAGCGTCACCATCGTGGCCCTGATGCCCGGCAGGGTGACGTGCCAGATCCGCCGCATCCGGCCGGCGCCGTCCACGGTGGCCGCTTCGTACAGTTCCGGGCTGATCCCGGTCATGGCGGCCAGGTAGATGATGGAGCCCCAGCCCATGTTCTGCCAGACAGCCATCAGCAGGTAGGTGGCGGCCCAATGGTTCTTCTCCGTCAGGAACGGGATGCCTTTGTCAATCATTCCGGCGTTCTTCATCACCACGTTCAGCAGTCCGGTATCCGGCTTGAACACCTGGTAGGAAACGCTGGCGATGATGACCCAGCTGAGGAAATGCGGGAGGTAGAGGATCGTCTGGGAAAGGCGCTTGAATCTGCGGAAACGCAGTTCGTTCAGTAGCAGCGCCAGGAGGATGGGCACGGGAAAGCCAATGAGCAGATCGAGGAAATTGAACATCAGGGAGTTTTTCAGCGCGCGAAGGAAATCCGCGTCGCGGAAGATCTTCTCAAAGATGCCCAGCCCCACCCATTCGCTTCCGGCAAAGCCGCGGGCGGGCCTGTAGTTCATGAAGGCGATGCGAAGCCCCGGGTAGGCGGCGTACTTGAAGATGAACACGAAGGCGATGGGCAGCAGGAGCAGCAGATACAGCTGCCAATCCCTGCGCAGTTTGTTCCCAAGCCGCGTCCATCGCGTTCCTGATACGGATACGCCGGAAGACGGTTTGATCCGGTTTGACAAATCGCTCTCCCTTCATGCCTGTGGGATCGTCCTGACGGGATCACGTCAGCAGGTATACTCGCTAGACACGGTGTTCGCTTGATTTGCGTCTGATCATAGTGTAGACTGCAGAAAGGCCGGAATCTATACTATTTTACTTTCAAACTATGCAATTTCGACCATATAATGGCATATCGGGTCGGTTTCCGGAGGTTCCGGACAGGCAGGGGGCCAGGGGGACACGCGCGCGGAAGCAAGGCTTCCGAAGGAGAGGGGATGACCGGAAAGCTGAATCAGGTCCAGGAATACCGGGTGTATGAACTGCCCGCGCAGTTCCCCGTCCTGCTGCTGGACGGAGAATCCTGGCACATCTCGCCCGTCAGGAGGGAACGGCTTCATTTCCACAACTGCCTGGAGATCGGCATCTGCCACTCCGGCAGCGGAACGCTTCAGGTCTGCCGGGATACCCTTCCCTTCCGTGCCGGGGACGTGACCTGTCTGCCCCAGAACATCCCGCACACTACCTGGTCCAGCGAGGGGGACGTCAGCCTGTGGAGCTACCTGTTTGTGGACCTGCGGGGCCTGCTGTTTCACCTGATGCCCGGAGAGAGCAATTTTGAGCTGATCTACCCGCTGCTCTCCCAGGACCGGTATTTGTTCTCAGAGGAGCGCAGCAGGAAGATCCATTTTCTGGCGAATAGCATCCTGGGGGAAGTCCGCCAGCAGGGAGAGAACCATGACCTCATCGTCCGTTCCCTCTTTCTGGCTCTTTTCTGCGAGCTGAAACGGCAGTTCACACAACCCCAGGCCGATCCCGGCGCACCGCAGGACGGTTTCAGCCACAGCCTCGCGCTGGCGCCGGCCATCCACGCCGTCTACACGGATTACATGAATCCGCTGAATATACAAAGGCTGGCGGATTGCTGCCACATGAGCCAGACGCATTTCCGACGCACCTTCCTGGCCATCATGGGCACATCCCCTTTGCAGTTCATCAATGCCCTGCGGGTGGACAGGGCAGCCCTCCTGCTCTCCGCCACCAGCGACGCGGTGATGGACATCGCCCAGGCTGTGGGGTTCGCATCCCTGTCCAGCTTCAACCGCTGCTTTGTCCGCCTGAAGCGCGTCTCCCCCCGTGACTTCAGGGCCGCCGCCCGGCAAAACGGATCAGCCGGCAGCGAAAAAACCCGCGTGATCAAGTACGCGGGCTGGAAACAGCCGGAACGGTAACTGATATTGAACGAATGAGGAAATGCGCCGAAGAGACAGAGGTTTTCATGCTGTTTTTACAAAACTTTTTCTGTTTCCTCGTATAGATAGATACGCTTCTCGTCATACTGCGTTCTGGGGACGGCGACCGCATCACCGTAACCAAGATGTATCAAAGCCATTGGGATAATACCATCTGCTGTTCCCAGTATTTCTTTCACCTTTTCGACACGTTCAGCCATTGGGAACAATCCGCACCAGCAAGATGCAATGCCAAGTGAGGTAGCGGTCAGCAGCATGTTCTCAATGGCTGCAGAGCAGTCCTGAATCCAATAGTCATTGACTTGATGAGTCAGACCGCGTTGATCATTTCCGGCTACGATGATGATCAGCGAAGAGTTCATGTTCGCATTTGGCAAAGCGCCGCGCAATTGTTTCTGTAAGGATTTGTTCTTGATCACATAAAACTCCCAGGGTTGCATATTACGGGCGCTGGGCGCTGCCATGGCGCTCTCCAGCAGCTCCCGGATACTCTCATCAGTGATTGGCTTATCATTGAATTCCCGGATGCTTCTTCTTCTGAGTACCGCTTCCTTAACGTCCATGACATTGTCTCCTTACGGCCAATTAAGCTCTCCCACTTTATGTTTCTGTTTGATCATATCACCTTGCTTGGCGATGAGCAAACCCGTGGAAACACAAATGCCATAAGTTCGGCATGATCACGATTTTCCTCAGCAATTCCAAAATCCCGAAAACATTCTGCTTTTTCGGGTTTCAGTATTTCCGATTGAGTATAAAAGAAAAGCCTATCCCCGCATCGTCCGGGCCAGGAAGGCCTGGGTGCGCGGGTTTTCCGGTTTTACAAATAGTTTGGAGGGCGGAGCGTCCTCCACCACTTTTCCGGCGTCCATGAACACGACCCGGTCCGCGGCGTCGCGGGCAAAGGCCATCTCATGCGTGACGATCATCATGGTGAGGCCGCCGTCCTTGAGGGTGCGGATGACGGAGAGCACCTCGTCGACCATTTCCGGGTCCAGCGCGCTGGTCGGCTCGTCAAACAGCAGCACCTCCGGGTCCATGCAGAGAGCGCGCGCGATGGCGGCGCGCTGTTTCTGCCCGCCGGAGAGCTGGGCGGGGCGCGCGTCGCGGTAGGGCAGCATGCCCACGCGCTCCAGGTAGAACATCGCCTTCCTGACGCTCTCCTCCCGGGAGCGTCTCAGCACCCGCCGCTGCCCGGCGACGCAGTTATCAAGCGCGGTCATGTTGTTGAACAGGTTGAACTGCTGAAATACCATCCCGACGCGGGCGTGCAGCAGGCTGGCCGGCATCTTCATAACGTCCTGCCCCTTGAACAGGATCTGCCCGCCGCTGGGCTCCTCCAGCAGGTTGATGCAGCGCAGGAAGGTGCTCTTGCCGGAGCCGGAAGGCCCGATGACGCAGACGACCTCGCCGGCGCCCACGCTCAGGTCAATGCCGGAGAGCACCTCGTTGCCGCCGAAGCGCTTGTAAAGCCCCGTCACATGAAGGATCTCCGCCATCACGCCTCCCCCTCCGGATCCCTTTTCACCTCGATCTCCGCCTGGTAACTGGACTGAGAGCCGTACACCGTGTAGGAGGCGCTGCCGGACAGCTTCTTTTCCACCAGCCGCAGCAGGCGCGTGAAGGTGAAAGTCAGGATGAAGTAGATCACCGACGTGATGAAAAACACCTCAAAATACCGGTAGTAGGTGCCCGCGGCGGACTTGGACATAAAAAACACCTCGGTGACCGAGATGACGTTGAGCACGCTGGAATCCTTGATGTTGACGACAAACTCGTTGCCCACAGAGGGCAGGATGTTCCGGATGGCCTGCGGCAGGATCACGCCGGTCATCCCCTGCCAGTGGGTCATCCCCACGGCAATGGCGGCCTCTTTCTGCCCGGCGTCGACGCTGAGGATGCCGCCGCGGACGATCTCGGCCATGTAAGCCCCCGTGTTGATGGACACCACCAGGAAGGCGGCGGTCATCGCCGGCAGGTTCAGCCCCAGGTACTGGCTGGCGCCGTAGTAGACCACCATCGCCTGCACGATCATCGGCGTGCCGCGGAAGACCTCGATGTAGGCGTTGAGCAGCAGCTTGGCGGCGCCCAGGGCGGCCCGTTTCAGGCCGCCGGCGTCCCGCTTGAGCTGGATGGTCCGCACGATGGCGACCAGCAGCCCGATGATGAAGCCCGCCACCGTGCCCACCACCGCGATGAGCAGGGTATTGGCGGCGCCGGACAGGAACATGCCGCCGTATTTCTCCAGCAGAAATCCGATCCAGCCAAAAAACGTGTTCGGCAATGCGGCTCCTTTATGCAATAAGTGATTGAGGTACTGCCGGTTCACCCGGTCCGCGGGCTCTCGTTTTGGGACCGGGGGCCATCGGCCCCCGGTCCCTCTTACAGCACAGAGCGGATCACTCGCTCAGCGGCTGCCTTTTCATCGCGCCCAGCATGATCTCATCCCGGGTCTCCTGGCTGATCTCCGCCAGCGCCGCGTTGATCCGCTCCGTCAGGTCGCTGTCCTTGCGCAGGCCGACCGCGACCGCCGTGTCCTCCGGGTTCGCGGAGGCAAAGCCCTGCCCTTCCTCAAAGGAGACGAAGGTGAACTCCGGGTTGGAGATCATGGCGGACTGAGCGCCGGGGCGCTCGCTCACGTATCCGTCGATGCGGCCGGACGTCAGCGCGACGATCATGGCGGGGAAGGTCTCCATCGCGGTCTGCTTGTCCACGCCCGGGATCTGGTCGATCACGTCATAGTGGACTGTGGACAGCTGGCCGGTGATCTTCGCCCCTGAGAAGTCCGACAGGTTTTTGGCGTTTGCATAGGGGCCGTCCTTCATCACCACGATGACCAGGTCGCTCTGATAGTACGGCACTGAAAAGTCGATCATCAGCTTGCGTTCCGCCGTGGGGCTCATGCCGGCGAAAATGGCGTCGATCTTGCCGGAGGTCAGCGCCAGGATCAGGCCTTCCCATTCGATCTTGACGACCTCCAGGTCCATGCCCAGCTTCTCGGCGACCATCCGGGCGATCTGGATGTCATAGCCGTCCGCGAAGCCGCCGGATGTGACCGGAACGGTGAATTCGTTCTCCTCGTTCTGTCCCCAGTTGAAGGGGGGATACAGGCATTCGCTGCCGACCCTCAGGGTCTCGGCGCCGGCCAGCGCGGTCAGAAGCATCAGGGCGGTCAGGATCCCGGTGAACAGTCTCTTCCTCATGGTGCACCTCCGATAAAAATTTCAGGCGGCAGGAGCGCTGAGCCCACGCCGCCTGAAACAAGCGGAAGTGACCTGATAGCGCTCCACGGCTGTGGCCGTGACAGTCATCGGGATGTTCTCCCGATGCCCAACGGGTCAGCTTCGGCGCTGCCCCGTTTCGGTGGTTCCCCTTTCCCGGCAGGATCACGGCCGTCCGTCGGCTCCCCTGCGGTACTCCTGTACCCCACTCCTCTATCCTTCAAAAGGAATATGAAGTTGGTTGAAGAATAACAGAGATGACGGATCTGTCAAGCCTTTTGCCTAAAAGTGAGGCAGAATAACAGGAAAGCAAGGAAAACAAAAGGAAAACGGGGGATCTGCTCCCTCGTGCCCGGGTCTGCCGCATTATGCCTTGATCCCAGAAAGCGTTGATCTATATGACAATTTGGCAGATAAACGCCCTGGCGCCGCTGCGCGGGGCAGGTTTGCATTTATTCTGTACCCGTCCCGCACCGCGTTCATTTTCCCTTGAGCGGATCCCGGCATCCCCCTCGCGGTTCACCCGGCCTGCCTGAGCCCCAGGCGGGTCAGGATCCTGTCCCTGCGTTTCCTGCGTTTCTCCCTGGCCGCAAGCCGCTCGCCCAGGTCCCGCGCGCCCACGCCGTAGACCAGGTAGAGGATGAGGCCGGAGAGCAGCATGATGAACACCGTGGAGGCGGCGCGGCGGCCGGAGGCGTTGACGTTGTAGCCGTACAGCCCCTCCTCCCTGGTCATGGCCTGCATCACCATCGCGTAGCTGGTGCCGTAGGAGGAGGCGAAGGTGGCGGACATGTCGAACTCGGTGAACAGGGCGTTGAAATTGAGCGCGAACACCGCCAGCACGCTGGGCAGCACGATGGGCAGCTTGATCCTCAGCATCGTTGTCAGCCCGCCGGCGCCCAGGTTGCGCGCGGCGTCCTCCAGCTCGTCGTCGATGGCATAGAAGGCCGCCTTGATCATGCGCAGGGAGAAGGGCAGCTTGACCACCGTATAGGCGATGATGATCAGCAGGCGAACGTTCTCCGCGTAGTAGAGGTTCGCGTTGCCCACGTACCAGATGTCATTGCTGTTGAAGTAGGTGCGGTAGGAATAGCAGATGAGGATGGTGGGCAGCAGCCAGGGGAAGAGCAGGGCGTATTCCAGCACCGCGCCCTTCTTCCTGTGCTTGAAGATGTAGTTGACGGCGACGACGACGATGACGCAGGCCAGCGCCGCCGCCAGGGCGGAGAGGATGAAGCTGGTCCTGATGCCGCCCAGGGTATCGGCGTTGGAGAACACGCCGCTCACCGCGCCCTCGCGCACCCGGTAGACGCCCCTGGAGGTCAGGTAGGAGTAGTCCTCCTTCCCGAAGAAGTTCAGGAAGGTCCAGTTCCCAAGGTCCAGCGTCTTCATGCGGATGGCGCCGTAGGTCTGGAAGGAGAAGATGATGATCATGACCACCGGGGTCATGTAGACGATGAACAGGAGGTAGGCGTAGATGTGCGCGAAGACGTTGGCCACCTTATTGTCGATCTTCTGCTTGACCAGCTTAGCCTTGGTCTTGGACACGGACAGGTAATGCCCCCTGCGCTCATAGGCGGAGAGGATGGTCAGCAGCACGATGGTGAACACCGCCAGGATGATGGACAGCAGGGCGGCGCGCGCCTGGGGGAAGGCCTCGTCTGCGACGGAGGACCCGGCCAGGCGGACGATCTCCGGGTTGATGGAGTCATAGCCCAGCAGCGTGGGCGCGGACATGGCGCACAGTCCGGTGATGAAGGTCATGATGGTGAGGGAGAACAGCGTGGGAATGAGCGTGGGGAAAACGACCTTGAACAGGACCTTCAGCGGCCTGGCGCCCAGGTTGCGCGCCGCTTCCACCGTGTTGTAGTCGATGTTCCGGATGGCGTTGCGCAAAAAGAGCATGTGGTTGCTGGTGGTGGCAAACGTCATGGTGAACATGACGGCGCTGAAGCCGGAGAACCAGTTCCTGTTCATCCCCGGGAATGCATTGGCCAGCGCGGTGGTCAGGATCCCGTTGTTGTCATAGAGGAAGAGGTAGCCGGTCACCAGGGCCACGCCGCTGTAGATCAGCGTGGTCATGTACCCCATGCGCAGGATCTTCGCTCCCCTGATGTCAAAGTATTCCGTCAGCAGCACGATGGATATGCCCACGACGTTGGCGGTGACGACCAGGCCCACGGCCAGCTTCAGCGAATTGAGCACGTAGGTGCCCATGTTCCCCGCGAAGAAGAAGCGGATGACCGCCCAGGGGTCCGTCCCGCCCGAGGCGGTCTTCGTGCTGAAGATCTGCGTGAGCGTGTTGATGTTGGGCAGGATCATGAAGCCCAGGAACAGGTAGATGAACAGCCCGAATCCGAAGAGCCTGAAGATCTGCCCGGGCTTGAGCCATTTGGCAACGCTTTTCACGCCAAACCCCCCTCCCTGCGCGGATAGCTCATGACGTTGTCGGGGTGCAGGGACAGGGTGACCTTCTCACCGGGCTCATAGATGCTCACGCCGTCGTTGCGCACGATGGAGCGCAGGTCCTGCACCTCGGTCTTCACGGTGTACTTGATGTACGTCCCGTAATATTCCCGGCTCAGGACGCTGCCCCGGGTCTCCCAGGCGCCCTGGGAATGCTGCGCGTTGACCGGGACCCGTTCCAGCCGGATATAGTGGGCCATTTTCGGATCAAGCATTGCGCCTGACGCGTTCATCAGGGCGACGGTCTTTTCGCTGAGCTGATTGATGTCCCCGATAAAGTTGCAGACGAACTCGGTGCTGGAGTGGTTGTAGACCTCGTTGGGCGTGCCGGTCTGCTCGATCCCGCCCTTGTTGAACACCGCGATCCGGTCCGACAGCGTCAGCGCCTCCTCCTGGTCATGGGTGACGTAGATGGTGGTGATGCCGAAGTCCCGCTGCATCTTTTTCAGCTCGTTGCGCAGCTGGACGCGCAGCTTCGCGTCCAGGTTGGACAGCGGCTCGTCCATACAGATGATCGCAGGCTCGGTCACCAGCGCCCGGGCGATGGCCACGCGCTGCTGCTGGCCGCCGGACAGCTGAGACACCGCCTTGCGCAGCTGCTCCTCCGACAGGTCCACCTTCCTGGCGATCGCGTCGACTTTCCTGGCGATCTCCTCTTTCCCCAGCTTCTTGATCTTCAGGCCGAAGGCGATGTTGTCCCGCACCGTCATGGTGGGGAACAGCGCGTAGGACTGGAAGACGATGCCGATGTTCCTTTCCTCGATGGGCAGGCGGGTGATGTCATTTCCCTTGACGAAAACCTTGCCCGACACCGGCTGGATGAACCCCGCGATGGTGCGCAGCGTCGTGGTCTTCCCGCAGCCGGAAGGGCCCAGGAAGGTAAAGAACTCGCCTTCCTTCACGTGGACGTTGATCTCCTTCAGGGCGGTGAACTCCTCAAACCTGACCGTGATATCCTCAAGCCGGATCATGGCTGTCTCCCGCTTTCTTCAGCATCGGTCTTCGGGGGATGATACCAGTTTGGCGGGCCGTATGACCGGCCCGCCAAACGGCATGGTTGATGATAAGGTGTTCCCGGCCCTTATTTCTTCTGGGTCAGGGTCGCCCAGTCCAGGGTGTCCCAGGCCGGCTCCTTCACGGCGCTGCCGGCGTCGGCCCAGTAGAAGCCCAGGTTGGTCATGATGTTGGTCCACTGGCTGGAATGCGCGGCCACGTATTCAGCATAGTTCATGTCCGTGCCCTCGACCGGGGCCAGCGCGAAGTTCTTCAGCTGATAGATGGCAGGGATGCCGTCGGGATAGAGCATATCGGCGGCCTTCACGTTGCAGGGATACGAGTCGAACTCTTCGCCCCATTCCGCCTGCAGCTCGGCGGAGCCGAACCATTCGGCGAAGGCCTTGACAGCCTCGGTCTGCTCTTCCGTGCGGTTCTGCTTGTCCAGGATGCCGATGTACTCGGCGATGTAGTAGGTGCCGTCCTCGATGTCCACCAGCGCCCAGTTTTCAGGTTCCAGCGCGCCCTTCAGCGGATTGGCGGAGCCTTCGGCGGCGGCGTCGATCTTGCCGTAGAGGGAGGAGGAGTAGAAGGTCGACACCTGCACGTCGCCGCGGTTGAGCGCGTCAAATCCGTAGTTGTCACCTGTGAAGATGCCGTTCTCGCAGTACTTCCACAGCGTCTTCCAGCCGTCCAGGCTGATGCCGCCGGCCGGGGAGGCCGGATCCACGAAAGCGTAGAGCATGGCGCTGTTGATGTTGGAGTTGGTGGTGCCGCCCACCTTGCCCTGGCGGTACCAGGTGTAGCCGCAGTCGACGATATCCGCCCAATGCTTGAAGCTGAGCTTCTCGCCCTTGGTGCCCAGGTCGTCGTTTCGGTAGAGCATCAGAACGTTCTGGATGACCAGCCCGTAGGCCTGGCCGGGATAAGCGTATGCCCCGACGTCAGCCGCCCAGGACGGCGTCCATTCGACCAGTTTCAGGTTCTCATATCCGCCGTTCACCACCTGGCTCCAGCGGGTCTCGTTGAGGCCGAAGAGCACGTCCCCGTCCTTGTTCTCGTTGGCCGCCTGGATGGCCGCCGTGTCGCCGGAGATGACGGAGTTGTCATCCAGGGAGATGGTGAAGCCCGCTGCCGCCGCGGCCTGTTTCAGCCAGGTCGTGCGCTCAGTGGAGTTGGAGTTGGAGTAGATGCGGATGGTATAGCCGGAATAGTCTTTGGCCAGCGCCGTGCCCGTCAGGGACAGGATCAGCACTGCCGCCAGCAGGATGGAAAAAGCCTTTTTCATGTGGGACCCTCCTTTTCAATTTGCCGAACTCATTATATCCATAGGAAGCCCCCGGTTCAATGGGTTTGACAAATTCGCGCAATTTTCCGGATGTACAGAAAAGATGCCGTCCGCCTTGAAGAAATATTTCTCAGCTATCCGCGCGTCAGGGAAAACAGGAGTAAAATACTGCCGATCATACGTCATCGCCCTCCCCTCTCCCTCGCGCGCGGCATGGGGCCATCCCCGGAAAGGCAGATATGAAAAAGGAACGCTTCTTCAGGCTTCTGGCCCTGGCGGAGCTGGCCGCGGCGATAGCGGCGATCCTGCTGGATCTCCTGCTCCCCACCCTCGTGGTCCTGGCGCTGATGACGGTTTCCCTGCTTCTTCGTCGGGAAAGCCTCTCCTCCCTGGGATTCCGAAAATTTGCCCCCCGCCTCATCCTCTCGGCCTTCCTGCTCGCATTGTTCTGGACGATGGTGGATTTCGGGCTGATCCTGCCGCTGCTCAACCGGCTGACCGGCGGAGCAAGGAAACTGGCCGCCTATGAGACCCTCAGGGGGGACACGGCCCAGCTGCTGGGCCTGCTGGCCCTGGGCTGGACGCTGGCGGCACTGGGCGAGGAGACCGTCTACCGGGGCTACCTTCCCTCACGGATCACTGCCCTCATCGGGAACAGTACCGCAGGCAGGGCTCTGGCCGTCATGATCCCCTGCGTGCTCTTCGGCCTCGCGCACCGCGAACAGGGGGTGACCGGCGTCGCGGTCACGGTGCTGGACGCGCTGTTCTTCACCTGGGTAAGGTCCCGGAACGGCGGGAACATCTGGGCTTCCGTGCTCACCCACGGCTTTCTGAACACGATCGGGATCACGGTCTTCTTTTTCACCGGCCCGCTCTACGGGCTCTGGTAAGACTCTCCCATCAATGAACCGGCGCGGCCAGAGCCGCGCCGGTCATATTCAGCGGGAAAAGACGCCGTTATCGCGCCTACCGCATGCCCTTGTCGTAGGGGATGCCCTCTGCCTTGGGCGCGCGGGATTTTTTGCTGGAGAGGATCAGAACGATCATGGTAACGACATAGGGCAGCATCATGTAGATGTACTCGCTGGAGGCGATGCCTTTGAACTGCGGCAGGAAGGGGATGGAGCTGGAATAGGAACCCAGGATCTTGAAGAAGGCGAACAGCAGCGAGGCCAGGAAAATGTTCAGCGGCTTCCAGTTACCGAAGATCATCACCGCCAGGGCCAGGAAACCGTAGCCCGCCACCTGGCTCTGGAAACCGCTGCCTGCGGCCAGGGTGAAGGCCAGGCCGCCGATGCCGCCCAGGAAACCGGAGATGAGCACGCCGATGTAGCGCATTTTATACACGTTGATGCCCACAGAGTCCGCCGCCTGGGGATGCTCGCCGCAGGAGCGCAGCCTGAGCCCCAGCCGTGTCCGGTAGAGCACCAGAATGCTTGCCAGCAGCAGCAGCAGCGCAGCGGGCGTGGTCAGATAGAAGGACTTGAACAGGAAACGGGGGAGGAAGGTGCTGATGTCTGTGACCCCGATGGATTCCGCGCTGATACGCGTCCAGGTGGGGATGAAGATGGTGGTGTTGCCCTGCCCCTGGATGGCCCAGGTAAGTACGATGGCGAAAGCGGGTGCCAGCATGTTCAGGGCGACGCCGCCGATGGTCTGGTTGGCCTTCAGGTTGATGGAAGCGAAGGCCAGCAGAGCGGAGTAGACCATACCGGAAACACTGGCGATCAGGATCGCCAGCAGCATCGAAAGCTGGGGGTTCGCCGGCCCAAAGCCGGACTTGTCCACGGCGCTCAGGAACAGGCAGCTGACCAGGGCACCCACGATCATAATGCCTTCCAGCGCGATGTTGATGATGCCGGAACGCTCCGAGAACATTCCGCCCAGGGCCACCAGGATCAGCGGGACCGCGAAGAGCACTGTGGCGTTTAAGATGTCAGCCAGGATGATCACGCGCTTTCACCTCCGTTCGCGTTGGGTTTGTCCTCGGGAGCCTCAACCGTTTCCAGGACCTGCTGACGGCGCTTCTTTGCGTGGCCCAGCAACTCGCGCATCAGGAGAGAAAAGGCGCTCAGGTAGATGATGGCCGCAATGATGATGTCGATCATCTCCCGGGCGAACTCCGGCTGCATCGCGTCGCCGCCAACCTGGATATAGGAAATGAACAGCGCCGAGAATATTGTCCCTATGGGATGGGAGGCTGCCAGCATCGCCACCGGGATGCCGTTGAAACCCATCGCCGACAGTTCCTTGCCCAGGGTGAGCTGCACGGTGCCGGACAGGTAGTACAGCCCGCCGCCCAGCCCTGCCAGCGCTCCGGCGATCACCATGGACTGGATGATCGCGCGCCGGGGGTTGATGCCGGCGTACTGGCTTGCATTGCGGTTGAACCCGCAGGCCTTGAGCTCATATCCGAAGGTGGTCTTCTGCAGGATGAACCAAATAATAACAGCGACGATCACAGTGATGAAGATGGCGATGTTCATGCCGTTGAATTTCATCAGCTTGTCCATGCCCAGTTTTGGCAGGATGGCGTCCAGGTTGGCCTTGGCCAGGGCTGCGGTGCGCTCCTTGCTCACGTCGCCCCAGGCGCTGGCCAGCATCACCGGGTTATTGTAGGTCAGCACGTTGACGGTGAACAGCCCGATCCAGTTGAACATGATGGAGGTGATGACCTCGTTGACGTTGAACAGCGCCTTGCAGATGCCGGGGATGGCGCCCCAGACCGCGCCGCCGAGGATGCCCAGCAGCAGGCACATCGGCCAGGACAGCTGCCAGGAAATCGCACCGGTCAGAGCCAGAAAAGCCCCCATGGTAAACTGCCCGGAGGCGCCGATGTTGAATAACCCCGTCTTGAACGCGAAACCGACCGAAAGTCCGGTCATCATCAGGGGCGCCGCGGTGTAGAGCACCTTGGCCAGGCGGGGGGTGCTGCGCACGCCGGTGAGCAGAATATTCAGGAACCCGTTCCCAGCCTTGGCGGGGTTGAAGATGAGCAGCAGGATGAAGCCGAAAAGCAGGCCCGCGAGGGTGGATACGACAGAGGCGATAAGGGAATCCATCCCCCTGAAGGAAAAGCGGCGTTTCTTCGTCATGCCCTCACCCCCTCTCGTTCCATCCTCTTTGCGCCGGCCATGTACAGGCCCAGTTCCTGCACGCTCACTTCATGCGGCCTGAACTCGCCCACAATCTCGCCCTCGTACATCACCAGGATGCGGTCAGACACGTTCATCACCTCTTCCAGCTCCAGGCTGACAAGCAGTACAGCGCGCATTTCGTCCCGCGCGCGCACGATCTGGGAATGGATGTATTCGATCGCGCCCACGTCCAACCCGCGGGTGGGCTGCACCGCAACCAGCAGGTCCCGCCCCAGATCCATCTCCCGGGCCACAATGGCCTTTTGCTGGTTTCCGCCGGACATGCTGCGCGTAAAGGTATCCGGTCCTTCCCCTGCGCGCACGTCGTACTGGGCGATCAGTTTTTCCGCATAGGCCCTTACCTCGTTCCCGCGGATGACCCCCCGGTTCTGGAATGCGCCTTCCCAGTAGCGCTGCAGCACCAGGTTGTCCTGCAGTGTGAAATCTAGGATCAGTCCGTGTTTGTGCCGGTCCTCCGGGATGTGGCTCATGCCGGCGACCGAACGCCCGCGCACCGTAGCCTGGGAAATATCCCTGCCCTTGAGCGTGACCTGCCCGCCGGAAATTTTCTCAAGCCCGGTCAGCGCGGAGACGAATTCCGTCTGCCCGTTGCCTTCAATGCCCGCCAGGCAGACGATTTCTCCCCGGCGCACGCTGAAGGACACGTCCTTAACTGCGTTCTTTTTGTGCAATTTGGAGGGTACGGTGACGCCCTTCACCTTCAGCACGGTCTCTCCGGGTTCCAGGTTCTTCTTGTCGACTGTGAAGCTGATCTCGCGCCCTACCATCAGACGGGAGAGTTTGTGCGTGTCGGTGTCCCCAATGTTTACCGTGCCCATCAGCCTGCCTTTTCTCAGCACCGTGCAGCGATCGGCCACCGCCATGATTTCGTTGAGTTTATGGGTGATGAAAAGGATGGATTTTCCTTCCCTGGCGAAGGAGCGCATGATGCCCATCAGCTCGTCGATCTCCTGCGGGGTGAGCACGGCGGTCGGCTCGTCAAAGATGAGGATCTCGTTGTCCCGGTAGAGCATCTTGAGGATCTCCACCCGCTGCTGCATACCAACGGAGATATCCTCGATGCGCGCGTCCGGGTCTACCTTCAGTCCGTAGTTCTCTGACAGAGCCATCACTCTCTTGCGCGCCTCATCCTTCCTCAGCAGCCCCAGGCGCGTGGTTTCCGCGCCCAGGATGATGTTTTCCAGGACGGTGAAAACCTCCACCAGCTTGAAATGCTGGTGGACCATGCCGATCTTCAGTGCGTTGGCATCATTGGGGCTGTTGATTCTGACCTCTTTCCCATTCATCAGGATCCGTCCCCGATCCGGCTGGTAGAGGCCGAACAGCACGCTCATCAGCGTACTCTTGCCCGCGCCGTTCTCGCCCAACAGCGCGTGGATCTCACCGCGGCGCAACTGTAGGTTCACGTCATCGTTGGCCCTCACCCCCGGGAAATCCTTGGTGATACCCAGCATTTCGATCACGAAATCGTCCATGTCACGCCCTCCCGGTTCCCGTTTTGGCGTTCGGGCCGTACGAATGCCGCCGGCCGCGTATCGATTGTTTCATTTATACCATAATAAGCCTGTTTTTTCCATCGCGGGAACTGAACCACGCAAGGCTTGAGAATAATAATAGCCGGGGGATGTCCCCCGGCCAAAGTCCTCAGATAAATCTTAGTTCTGGTAATCCACCGCCGCATTGGTGACCACGGGCTGTACGTCGATCGCCGGGCTCACCACAAGGGCGCCGCTTTTGAGCTGCTCAAGCACTGCATTGTACTCTTCCACCGTGAACTTGGCGAACCGCCAGGATCCCGCTTCTGTGGGAAGGCCCACTGCATCGTCCTTGGCGCCAAAAGTCGCTGTAACGCCCTGCATGCTCTCAGGCATCACGCCACCGTTGTCATAGATCGCCCTCAGGGACAGCGTGATGAACTTGGTCAGCGCTTTCATGGCGCTGGTGAGGACGCGGGGGCTTACGTAACTCTGGTCCACGTCCACGCCGATGACCTGTTTATTGGCCTCTTCAGCCGCGGCTACCAATGAAAGGTAAATGCCCCCGCCGCAGGCAAACACGACTTCAGTGCCTTCGGTGAACCAGCTGCCCATCTTGTTCTTGATGTCGTCCGTCGGCCAGAACACGTCGCTGTACCAGTACTTGATCTCAACCTGGATGTCCAGTTCCTTGGCAGCTGCGTCAGCGCCCTGCACAAAGCCGAAGCCGTAGCGGACGACAGCGGGGACCGCCATGCCGCCCAGGAAGCCCAGCTTGGTATAGCCGTCTTTGACCGCCGCGTAGCCGGCCAGGTAACCCGCCTGTTCCTCTTGGTAAAGGATGGAATAGGTGTTCTTGGCAGCAACGCCGGCCGGAGGGGTGTCAACCAGGATGAAGTTCACTTCAGGATAAAGATCCTGCGCCAGACCCATGGCGTCCGCGAACAGATAGCCGGGAGTCAGAACCACTTTGGCGCCCTTTTCAATCGCGGTCACAATGGTTTCCAGGCGAGCGTCGACACTGTCTTCGCTGGGCTGGTAGTAGGCGTAGGTCTTGCCGGTTTCAGCGGCAAAATCCTTGATGCCCTGGTAAGAATACTGGTTGAAGCTCTGGTCGTCGATGTTGCCTACGTCCGTCACCAGCGCGAGTTCGTAGGTTCCCTCGGCCAAGCCCGCGATCGGCAGGGCCAGCGCGAGGATAAGGGCAAGTGCGAGCAGTTTCCTCATGAATGGTTCCTCCTTCAGATTTTTAAAAAACTGTTTCCAAGATGTTTTAAGTATACCCCTCGGGGGATTTTTAATCAAGTGATTCTGCCTGTCAGCGGACAGAAATAACTTCGCCCCCGGCTTGCAATGAGATCATGAAAACAGAGGAAGCCTGCCATGCTCAGCCATTCCTACCAGAATCGGCGACTGGGCGCCCGCTTCGTCCTGTTCATCCACTGGGGCCTTTACGACGTCCCGGCTGAACAGGGTCCCGGGGCAGCACGCGCTTCCGGGGTTATGGCGGGCCTCCTCGTTGCTCCCTGTTTCATCAGGCTGCAGGCTGATACCGCGCCCGCCTTGCCGCAGGGAAAAGAAGGCTGTGAAGAACACCGGCAGGGTCCGGCGGGGGGACAACGCCGGGCAGCACCGCATTCCCGGTTGCGCCGGACCCCCGGCGCTGATATCCTGATGTGCAGCAAAGCCGAAAGTCACAGGCCCCTGCCGCCACATCAAGGGTTGACGGACGGGGCGTGCGCAGGGAGGAAAAGGATATGCCCGGGTCCAACGCTCTGGTTGCCCAGTCCGGCGGGCCTTCGCCGGTCATCAACGCCTCGCTGCAGGGCGTCGTGGAAGCCTGCCTTTCTTCCGGAAACGTGGACCGCGTGTTCGCCGCCCACCACGGCATCGAGGGGGTGCTGCTGGAGGAGCTGCTGGACATGGGCCGCCAGGCTCCGGAGGAACTGGCCCGGCTCAGGCACACCCCCGCCGCCGCGGCAGGCTCCTGCCGCTACAAGCTCAGGGATGGCTACGGGGCGGACTACCGGCGAATCCTGGACGTGTTCCGCGCGCATGACATCCACTATTTCTTCTATATCGGCGGAAATGACTCCATGGATACCGCGCACAAGGTAGACCTGCTGGCGCGGGAGCAGGGATACGGGCTGAACGTGATGGGCGTCCCCAAAACGATCGACAACGACCTGGGGGATGAAGGGCGCACCCTCATCGACCATACCCCGGGCTTCGGCAGCTGCGCGCGCTACTGGGCCAACCTGATCCGCAGCGTCGGGGAGGAGAACCGCGCGATGCGCCCTTCGGAGTGCGTCAGCGTCTTCCAGGCGATGGGACGGGATGCCGGCTTCATCACGGCCTGCGCGCGCCTGGGCGACCCGAAGCGGGAGATGCCGCTGCTGCTCTTCCTGCCGGAGAGCGGCTTCACGGGGGAAGCCCTGCTGGACAGGGTGAACGAGACGCTCAAGCAGCACGGCCGGGCCATCGCGGTGGTGTCTGAAAGCTTCATGACCGACGAGGGGAGCCGCAGGGTGGACGGTTTCGGGCACGTCGAGTACGGCGCCAGCGGGACCACCGCCATGCAGATGGTGGTCAGCCTTCTCAACCGCAGCAAACTGGCCGCGAGGGGGCAGGCGACCGGGCAGATCCCCGGCGTTCTGCAGCGCTGCGCCTCGCTGGAGGCCTCCGACACGGACCGGGAGGAGGCCTATCTGCTGGGGCGGAAGGCGGCGGAATACGCTTTCTCCGGCCTGTCCGGGCGGATGGCGACCATTCTGAGGGTGACGGATACGCCCTACAGGGTGCGCTATGACCACGTGCCGCTGGAAACGGTCGCCAACACGGCCCGCAGGCTGCCGCGGGAATGGATCGCGAAATCCGGCACCGACGTGACGGATGACTTTGTCCGCTACGCCCGCCCGCTCATCGGGGAGGCGGCGGCGCGGTATGAAAGCGAGGGCGGGCTGCTGCGCTTCGCGCGTCTGGAATACACGCATGAACCCAAAAAACTGCCGGCGTATACGCCCTGCGGGTTTTAGGGCCGTTCGTCCGAGAAATCAAACGCCGGTCAGGGGACGGGGACTGGATCCCCGGGCTGACCCATTGTTCGCGCCTTGTTTTTGACAACACCGTAGACGGTCACGCTCAGGATCACCAGCGCCGCGCCCATGAGGGACAGCGCGCCCGGATCCTCCCCCAGGAAGAGGAAGACCCACAGGGGGTTGAGCACGGGCTCCACGTTGGCCATGATGGAGGCCGTCACCGGGTGCAGGGCGGTCCGCATCCCGGCGGTGAAGAGCAGGTAGCCGGCGGACAGGCAGACCCCCATCGCCAGGGCGCCCAGCAGCGGCAGCGGCGAGAGGGAGAACGCGCTGTCAAAGGGGACGTACAGCAGGAAAAGAAGGCTGAGCAGGCTGCCCAGGTAGGTATAGTCCGCCGGATCGGTGCCGGGCAGGCGGGCGGCGAAGAACACCAGCGCGTAGGTGAAGGCGGAAAGCAGCGCCAGCGCGTCCCCCGCCAGGCTGCCCCGCCCGAAGCCCCCCATGAAACACAGGAAAATGCCGCCCAGGGCCGCAAGGCTGGCGGTGACGTCAGTCAGCCCCGGCTTCTGGCCCCAGAAGATCCAGCTGCCAAAGATGACCACGACGGGCATGGCGTACTGCAGCACGATCGCGTTGGCGGCAGTGGTCAGCTTGTTGGCGAGGATGAACAGCACCGAGGTGCTCATCACCCCCAGCGCGCCCAGCCAGGTCCCCCTGCTGAACGTCGGTTTGAACGTCTTGCGGGAGAGGCCGAAGGCCAGCACCGCCATCAGGGACCGCGCGCCGATGATGGAGAAGGCGGACCAGGGCACCCACTTGCTCAGCAGGCCGGAAAAGCTCCAGGCCACGCTGGCCAGCATGATCAGCAGGGCGCCGCCGGGCCCCTTCCTGTTCTGCATATTTTCACTCCGCTGTGCTTAATTGACTGAGATGTTGAACGAACATCCGGGGTTTGCCCGCTAGATCCGCCAGCAGATCTCCTCCCGGCGCGGGCCGGTGGAGAGGATGGTGATGGGGGTGCCGACCAGCCGCTGGACCGTTTCGACGTACTCGCGGCATTCGCGGGGCAGCTTGTTGTACGCAGTCTCCCCCCGGATGTCCGTCTTCCAGCCCGGCAGCGCCTCATACACCGGCTTGACACGCTTCAGGTCCGGGGTGACCGGGAAATGGCGGATGATGTTTCCGTCCAGCTCATAGGCGACGCAGACAGGGATCTCATCCAGATAGCCCAGCACGTCCAGGTTGGTCATGGCAAGGGAGGTCGCGCCCTGCACCAGGCAGCCGTAGCGCGTGGCCACCGCATCAAACCAGCCAACATCCCGCGGCCGCCCCGTCTTCGCGCCGTATTCGCCGGCGTCCCCGCCGCGGCGGCGAAGCTCCTCCGCCTCATCGCCCATGATCATGCTGGGGAAGACGCCGGCGCCCACGCTGGAGGAATAGGCCTTGGTGACCGCGATGACCTCGGTGATGGCCCAGGGGGGGATGCCGGCGCCCACGGCGGCAAAGCCGGCCAGGGGCGAGGAAGAGGTGGTAAAGGGGTAGATGCCGTGGTCCGGGTCGCGCAGCGCGCCCAGCTGACCCTCCAGCAGGATCTTTTTCCCGGCCTTGACCGCATCGTTGAGGATCGCGGAGGTGTCGGCCAGAAACGGCTTGAGGCGCTGTCCCAGCGCGTAGTATTTCTCCGTCAGGAGCTGCGCGTCCAGCGCTTCGTGGCGGTAGAGGTGCTCCATGAGCACGTTTTTCTTTTCCAGGCTGTTTGTCAGTCTTTCATGGAGGTGGTCCCTGTCCAGCAGCTCGCAGGCCTGGATCCCTGTCTTGGCATATTTATCCGAATAAAAAGGCGCGATGCCCGACTTGGTGGAGCCGAACTTCCGTCCGCCCAGGCGCTCCTCTTCCAGCGTGTCCAGCAGGATGTGGAAATCCATCAGGATCTGCGCGCGGCTGGAGACCGCCAGCTTCGGATGCCTGATGCCCCGCGCCAGGATGCTCTCCAGCTCGGACAAGAAAGCTTCCGGGTCCAGCGCCACACCAGGGCCTATGACGTTGAGGACCTGAGGGTGAAAGATGCCGCTGGGCAGCAAGTGGAGCGCGAACTTTCCGAACTCGTTGATGATGGTGTGCCCGGCGTTGGCGCCGCCCTGGAAGCGCACCACCAGGTCGCTGTGCTCCGCCAGCATGTCCGTGATCTTTCCCTTGCCCTCATCTCCCCAATTGGCGCCGACGATGACCCGTACCATCCCGTCTCCTTACAGGCCCATGAGCGCGTCGCGGACGCGCCCGGCGGCCTCTGTCGTGTTTTCCCGGCTGCCAAAGGCGGTCAGGCGGAAACAGCCGGCCCCGCATTCGCCGAAGCCCTCCCCAGGCGTGCCGACTACCTGGGCGCGGCTGAGCAGGTAGTCAAAGAAGGCCCACCCGCTCATCCCCTCAGGGGTCTTCATCCAGATATAGGGCGCGTGCAGACCGCCGACGGGCTCGCGCCCCGCGCCCCTGAGCGCGTCCAGCAGGATGCGCGCGTTTTCCCTGTAATAATCGATGATCTCCCGGTTCTCCCGCTGCCCTTCGGGCGTATAGACCGCCTGGGCCGCGCGCTGGACCGGGTAGGACACGCCGTTGAAGCGGCTGCCCTGGCGGCGCCTCCAAAGGGCGTTGAGGGAGGCTGTTCCGCCGCCGGGAAGCTTTCCTGACAGCTGCCTGGGAATGACCGTGTAGGCGCAGCGCACCCCGGTGAAGCCGGCGGTCTTTGAGAAGGAGCAGCACTCGACGGCGGTCTCCTTCGCGCCTTCCACCTCATAGATGCTCCGGGGCAGCGCGGGGTCGGCGATGAAGGCCTTGTAGGCCGCGTCGAAGATGATCAGGACTTCCCGTTCCCTCGCCCAGTCCACGATCTTTTTCAGCTGGGCATGGCTGAGCACGGTGCCGGTGGGGTTGTTGGGGCAGCACAGGTAAAGGACGTCCGCGCCTCCCTCCGGCAGCTGCGGGACAAACCCGTTCCCATGCGTGCAGGGGAGGGTGACGAGCCGGCTCCACTTTCCGTCCCTGTACTCGCCCAGCCGCCCGGCCATGGCGTTGGAATCCACATACACCGGGTAGACAGGATCGGTCACCGCGATCCGCGCGTCCGCGGCGAACAGCTCCTGCAGCGCCCCCGTGTCCGACTTTGCGCCGTCGGAGATGAACACCTCGTCAGGCGAGAGGCTGACGCCGCGGGCCTCATAGTCGTTTTTGATGATGGCCTCGATCAGGAACGGATAGCCGCTGTCAGGCGCGTAACCGAAAAAGCCCTCCGGTTCCGCCATCCCGGCCGCGGCGGACGCGAACGCCCGGGCAACGGATGGGGCCAGGGGGCGGGTTACGTCGCCGATGCCCATGCGGATCAGGCGCTCCCCGGGGTGTTTGGCCTCATATTCCCCGACGCGACGCGCGATATCGGAGAAGAGGTAAGCCGCCGGCATGCGCGCGATATGTTCGTTTACCTGCATGAGTCCCTCCTGTCATCCACGCTCAGCAAAGCGTCCTCAGCCCAGCCATTCCCCGTCGAACACGTACTCCGCGGGGCCGGACTGATAGACGTGGTTGTCCTCCGCGTTCCAGCTCAGTTCCAGGTTGCCGCCGGTGAGCTTCATCTGCACCGTCCGGTCGCTCAGCCCGCCCAGCACCGCCGCGACCAGCGCCGCGGATGCGCCGGTGCCGCAGGCCAGGGTCTCGCCCGCGCCGCGCTCCCAGACCCGCATCTGCAGCACGTCGCGCCTGATGACGCGGACAAACTCCACGTTGGTCCGTCTGGGGAACAGCGGATGGTTCTCAAACATCGGCCCCAGGGTCGCCACGTCGATGGCCTCCGGATCCTTGACGAAGATGACACAGTGGGGGTTGCCCATGCTGACGCAGGTGATGTACCAGTTCTGCCCCGTCAGCTGCATGCGGTGGCGCAGCACGATCTCCCCCGGCAGATCCACGGGGATGTTCCGCGGGTTGAGCTCAGGAGACCCCATGTCCACCCGGACGCGGCTCACCTTCCCCTTCTCCGCTGACAGGCTCAGCTGGCGGATGCCGGATTTCGTGTCCAGGGTCAGCTCCGTCTTTTCCGTCATCCCGCGCTCATAGACGTATTTGCCGATGCAGCGCGAGGCGTTGCCGCACATCTCCGCTTCCGAGCCGTCGGCGTTGAAGATGCGCATGCCAAAGTCCGCCGTGTCTGAGCGTTCGATCAGCACCAGGCCGTCGGCGCCCACGCCGAAGTGCTGCCGGCTCATGATCAGCGCCTGACGGGAGGGGTCCTGCACGATCTCCTCAAAGCAATTGACAAAGATGTAGTCATTGCCGATCCCGTGCATCTTGGTAAAGCGCATACCTGTCTCCTCTTCTTCTCCAGACTCTGCAGCTACATTTTTTCCGGGGCTTTCACCCCGATCAGGTACAGCCCGAGACGGATGACGTCCCTGACCGCCCGGGTGAGCATGAGCCTGGCGGCGATGCCGGATCCCTCCCCGTCCAGGATCCTGTGCTCATAGTAATACCTGTTGAACGCCTTGGCGATGTCCAGCACCGCGCGGGTGACGTCGGAGGGCTCGTTGTCCCTGAGCGCCGAACGGACGGCTTCCGGAAAACGGGACAGCAGCCGCAGTAGGGCCTGGGCCTCATCGTCCGAGAGCGCCGAATAGTCCGGCTCCGCCTGGGGCGGCTCCGCCTTGCGCAGCACCGAGCAGCTTCGCGCGTGGGTGTACTGCACGTAGGGGCCGGTATCCCCGTCAAAGTTCAGCGCGCGGTCCCACCAGAAGTCGATGTCCTTGATGCGGGAGTTGAGCAGGGTGGTGAACACCACGGCGCCCACGCCGACGATCCTGGCCGTGTCCTCCCTGTCCTCAAGCCCCGGGCTTTTCTCACGGATGATCTCCAGCGCCTTTTCCCGGGCGCGGGTGAGCAGTTCGTCCAGACGGACGACATTGCCCTCCCTGGTGGACATCGCCTGGCCCTCATAGCTCACCATGCCGAATGCCACGTGCTCCATCTGCTCCCCGGCCCAGCCGTAGCCCATCAGCTCCAGCACCTTGAACACCTGCCTGAAATGCAGGTTCTGCTGGTAGGCCACGACGTAGAGGCACTTGTCAAAGCCGTAATGGTCCTTGCGCCACAGCGCGGCCGCGAGGTCACGGGTCGCGTACAGCGTCGCGCCGTCGGACTTCAGGATCAGGCAGGGTGGCATCTTCCACGCCTCCAGGTCCACCACCTGCGCGCCGTCGCTTTCAATCAGCAGGTTTTTCTCCCTGAGTTCATCGACCACCCGGCCCATCTTGTCATTGTAGAAGCTTTCCCCGGCGTAGGAGTCAAAGGTGACCCCCAGCAGGGCGTAGACCTTCTGCGCGTCCTTCAGGGTCATCTCCTTGAAGCGGCTGAAGATCTCCGTCGCCTCCGGGTCGCCCTCCTCGATCTTCCTGAACCAGGCCCGCCCCTCTTCCTCAAGGTCCGGGCTGGTCTCCGCCTCCCGATGGAAGCGGACGTACAGCTCAGTCAGGGCGTCGATGCCGCCCTGCTCCACCATCTCCCAGGTCCCCCAGTGCTTGAAGGCGGCGATCATCCTGCCGAACTGGGTGCCCCAGTCGCCCAGGTGGTTGACCCCGACGGTCTTCCAGCCCAGGTGCGCGTAGATGCGCGCAAGGCTGTGCCCCAGCACGGTGGTGCTCAGGTGGCCGATATGGAAGCGCTTGGCGATGTTGATGGAGGAATAGTCCAGCACCACCGTCTTTCCGTTCGCTTCCGCGCCGCCGTACCGCTGCCCGCGGCTCTTGATCTCCTCCAGCACGCTTCGCGCGAAGTTCTCCCTGTGGAAGAAAAAATTGACGTATCCGCCGACGCTTTCGGCGCTGGCGATCAGGGGGCGGGCGGCCGCCTGCGCGACCTTCTGCGCGATCAGGGGCGGTGCAGTTCGAAGCGGCTTGGCCAAACGAAAACAGGGATAGGCGAAATCGCCCATCCCGCTGTCCGGCGGGACCTCCAGCGCGTCAGGGGTGGGGAGAAAGGGCTCGGGCAGATCCGGGTAAGCGACGCTGACCGCTTCCCTGAGCAGTTCCGCCACCGCCTGGCGCATCTCCATCAGCGACCGTCCCTCCGAACACTAAAAAGATACGGATATGATAGCATACGGCGGAGACAGCACGCAACCAAAAGGGGTCAGGCCAGGACCTCCATCATGAACCGGAAGATCAGGTCGTCCACCCCCGGCAGGTTCTCATGGCCGAAGTCCGGCCAGAGCTCGAAGCGCTTTGCTGCCCTGATCTTGTTGTAGGCGGCGAACTGGGTGGAGGGCGGGCAGACGGTGTCCATCAGCCCGGTGCACATCAGGGTCTCGCCCCTGATGCGGGAGACCAGGTGCTGCAGGTCGATGTACCCCAGTTTGGTGAAGACCTCCTCCTCGCGCCTGTGCTGGGGGTCAAAGCGGCGGAAGTAGTCCTTCAGCTCCTTGTATGCGTCAGCGGCCAGGTCCATGTCCCACACCCGGCGGTAGTCGCACATGAAGGGGTAGACAGGCGCCAGGCATTTGATCCGCGGGTCCAGCGAGGCCGCCGCCAGCGTCAGCGCTCCCCCCTGGCTGCCGCCGGTCGCGCCCACCCGGTTCGCGTCCACAAAGGGCAGGGCCATCACGATGCGGGAGAGCTGCGCCGTGTCCAGGAACAGCGCGCGGGTGAGCATCCTGTCCGGGTCCGGGTCGTCCAGGCCGCGGATGATCTGGCCGGAGAGCGTGTTGCCCATCACCCCGCCTACGTCCTGGGACCTGCCGCCCTGGCCGCGGCTGTCCAGCGCTGCCACCACAAAGCCGGACTGCGCGTAGTGCAGATGCCCGGACCAGTCGCCCGAGTTCATCGAATAGCCGTGAAAACGCAGGATCGCGGGGCAATTCTCCTTGCCCTTGGGCCGCAGCAGCTTGGCGTACACCCGGGCCCCGTAAACACCCGTGAACCACAGGTCAAAGCATTCCACGCCCGGCGCTGAAAAGTCTGCCGGGTACAGCTCGCACCCCGTGCCCAGCGCGCGCATCTGGGTGAGCGCACGCGCCCAGTACACCTCAAAATCATCCGGCCTGGGGTTGGTTCCCCCGTAGGTCAGCAGCTTTTCCAGCGGCATCTCAAATATCGGCATATTCTCCTCCTGCGGTATCTGTTTTGGATGGATGATACGCCTTGAAGACAAGGATGTAAAGCGCGCCTCCGGTTGACCGGGGCCGGTTTCCGTTGATATACTCCGCACAAAAGGGGGCGACAATCATGAACGTACTGTTGATCAACGGGAGCACCCGCAGGGAAGGCTGCACGGCCGCGGCACTGGGTGTGGTGGCGGAAACGCTCCGGAATGAAGGGATAGAAAGTGAAATCGTCTGGGTCGGGAAAGACCCCGTCCGGGACTGCACAGGCTGCCTGGCCTGCCGGAAGCTGGACAATGCCTGCGTGTTCGGGGACGACCGGGTGAACGGGCTGATCCAAAAGGCAAAGGCGGCCGACGGCTTCGTGTTCGGCTCCCCGGTCTATTTTTCAAACGCCACCGGCGCCCTGCACTGCCTGCTCAACCGGATGTTCTACTCCAGCTCCGCCGTGTTCCGGGGCAAACCCGGGGCTGTCCTGGTCTCCGCCCGGAGGGCGGGCACCACCGCGTCGCTGGAAAGCCTGTACCAGTACCTGGCCTACTGCGAGATGCCCATCGTCACCTCCAGCTACTGGAACATGGTGCACGGCTTCACGCCGGAGGACGTGCAGAAGGACCTGGAAGGGATGCAGACCCTGCGCAACCTGGGCAGGAACATGGCCTGGCACCTCAGGTGCCTGCAGGCCGTAAAGGACGCGGGGCTGGTGAAGCCCGCCAACGAGTACAGCGCGCGGACACATTTCATCCGGTAAAACTGTTGCCGGGAGATTCATCTGCCTACGGAACCCACTGCCAAGCGGATCGAACAGGGAAGGTAAATGAGCGACATGCCCGAGGAGATGGACCTTTCCGAGGATGCGGCGGAAAATTGCGGCTTTGTCCGCGGGGAAGACCTGTTCCGCCTGCGCGCGGCGGCGATCATCCTGAGGGACCGCCGGGTCCTGATGGCCGTGAATGAACGGAATTCCTATTATTATTCGGTGGGCGGCGCGGTCCACCTGGGTGAATCGGTCCGGGAGGCCGTGGTGCGCGAGGTGCTGGAGGAGACCGGCGCGCTGATGGAGGTGGACCGTCTGGCCTTTGTCCATGAGAACTTTTTTATCGGGGAGGACGGCCTGCGTTGGCACGAGGTCGCATTCTACTTCCTGATGAAGGTGCCGGACGGCTTCGCCCCCCGCGACGGCAGCCTCTCCATGGCGGGCGTTTCGGAGCACATGGTCTGGCTGCCGGTGGACAGGTTCAAAGATTATAAGGCCCACCCCGCCTTTTTTGCCCTGGAACTCCCCCGGCTGGGCGAAGGCGTCCGGCACATCCTGACCCGGGAGCCTCCCTTGACGGCGACAGGATCCGTTTCGCTCATCCTAAACGAATGAACAGACGCACCGATGGGGCGGAAATCTTTGATGGCTCCGCTCAGCCAAATGAAAAAGAACACCTCATCAAAGTGTTTATGATTGAGTTTCGTATTACACGGTGATCTCGATCAGGTTCCCCTCAAAGCCGATCACGCAGCTTTCATAATACCCGTCGCCGGTCACCCTCGGCCCGCTCTGGACCCTGTATCCACCGGCCTTCAGCCGTTCGGTCAGCCCGTCCACCCCTTCCCGGCTGCCCGCGCTGAACGCGAGGTGGCTCAGGCTGGTCCTGCCCTCCGGGCTGCCGCCGTCCCCAAGGCCCGGCCTGTTCATGACCTCCAGCCGGGCACCCCCGTCAAAGGTCAGGAAGCAGGACCTGAAGCCCGTCGCCGGGTTGTGGTAATCCGTGCCGGCCTCTGCGCCCAGGAAGATCCGGAAGAAGTCCTTCGCGCCCTGGAGGTCCCTGACATATACCGCCGCGTGCTCGATCCTCATGTTCCCTCCGCTCCCCTGTTCCGTTTCCCTTCAGGCCCGTCAGCGTCCCGGGCGGATCACGCCGCGCTGAGCGTGTACAGCGCGTAGAAGTAGCCGCGCTTCCCCATCAGCTCCTCAAAGGTGCCCCGCTCCTGGACCGCGCCGTTTTTCATCGCCACGATCTCATCATAGCGCCGAAGCAGTTTCTCCTCCAGCCGGTGGGTGACGATGACGCGCGTCAGGCCGGAGATATCGAGGATGGAATTGGTGACTTCAAAGGCCGTCGCGCTGTCCAGCGCGGCGGTCGCCTCATCCACCAGCAGCAGGGGCGTGCTGCGCAGCAGGCAGCGGGCGATGGAGACGCGCTGGCGCTCCCCGCCGGACAGCTCGCTGCCGTTCTCGCCGCACCGGGCGTCCTCCCCGCGCCGGGCGATAAAGCCGTCCAGCCCGGACAGGCGGATGGCCTCCGTGACCCTTTCGTCATCAAACTCCTTGAACAGCGTGATGTTCTCCCGGATGGTGCTGTCAAAGACGAAGACGTCCTGCTGCACCAGGGACACCAGGTCATAGAGGGATTCGGCGCTGATCCCGCGCAGTTCCTTCCCGTCAAAGCGGATGGCGCCCTCATACCGGTCGTCAGACCCCATCAGGAGGTTGAGCAGGGTCGATTTCCCGGAGCCCGAGGCGCCGACCAAGGCATAGCTCTTCCCGGCCTCAAAGCGCAGGGTTAGATCCTCCAGCACCGAGCCTCCCTCCTCATACCGGAAGCTCAGGTTTTCAAGCGATACGCCCTCCCTGAGCACCGCGGGCACCGGGTCGCCCTGCGCGCGCACGTTGCGCCCGACGGCCAGCGCCAGCTTGTCCACCAGCGCCAGGGCTGCCCTGCGGTTGGCCAGGATGACCGGGACCTCCCCGATGGGGGCGATGACAAAGTTCATCAGCTGGACAAAGATGATCACCACGCCGGGGGTGACCCCGCTTCCGGTGATGGCCAGCCAGGCGCCGATGAGGAACACGCCCATCTGGGCGAAGATCGCCGCGCCGGTGCTGTACATCTTGACCAGATCCTCCGCCATCCGGCGTTCCCTGGCGCTCCTCTCAAGCTCCCGGTTGCTCCGGTTGAACAGGCTGATGATCTCCTTTTCCGCCTTGAAGCTCTTCACGACGGAAAAGCCGCTGAGGATGTCCTTGGCCTGCCGCACGAAGGCCTCGTTCCTGTCGGATACCCCTTTTTCCTTTTTCTCCAGCTGTTTCCCGGTCGCGAGTGACACCATCACCGGGACCAGGGACAGGGCCAGCGCCGCCCCGGTCAGCACCGGGCTGTAGTACAGCATCAGCGCCAGCGCGCCCAAAAGGTTGGCCAGATGGATCAGCAGGGAAAACTGCCGCGCCAGGTAGTTGGCCTGGACAGAGGCCGCGTCGTTGGTCAGCGCGCTGATGTAGGTGCCGGCGCTCTCCCCTTTGAAGGAGCCGATGCTTTTTCTGGTGATCTCCGCGAACGCCTTCTCCTTGTACTGCGTCATCGCCCGCTGGAGGAAGCGGGGGAGCGCCTGGCGCTGGATGGCATAGGCCGCCATGAAGACGATAAAGGCGGCCAGGCACCACCAGGCCGCCTGGGCCAGTTGGGCCTGTGTACCGCCAGCGGAGATGTCCAGCAGGACCTTGAGCAGGTAGGAAATGGCCAGGTTGAAGGCGGCCAGCAGCAGCGTCATGACCGCGGCCAGCGCCGTCATGCCCCTGTTGTTCCGGTAAAAGGCGGCCGTGTACTGTCTGCGCAGCGCAAGCGCCTCAGGGGCCGGCCTGCCGGGCTTCTTTTTATCTTTCACCGTGGTTGTCGCTTTCTCTCTGTCCATTCTTCCGCCTCCTGTCACACAGGCAGTCGTCCGCGCGGCGCGGAGGGTTCACTTTTTTGGTTTTCCGGGTCACAAAGGCAGGGTACCACAAGTATCGGGAAGCGCAAACAGAAAACCTGAAGGCTTCCCTTCCAAAAGAAAACCGCCTGCCGAAGGCGGTTCTCAGGGACTGGTCTTCTCTTACCTCGGAATATAGTTGCTGCGTATGTTCCTGACCGCCTCGATGCGCTTCTTGGCGAACACCTTGGCCGCCTGCTGGGAGGTGATGCCCTCTTTCTCCGCGATATCCAGGACCTCCAGCACCCGGTCATAGATCTTTTTCGTATCGGCCATCACGCGCTCCTTCACGTAGCCGTGCAGCTCATGGTAGACGTTGATGAGGCCGCCGGCGTTGATGACGAAGTCCGGGCAGTAGATGATGCCGCGCTCGCGGATCATGTTGCCGTGGATCTCCTCGTCCAGCAGCACGTTGTTGGCGGATCCCGCGATGACCGGCGCCTTGATCAGGGGGATGGTGTCGCCGTTGAGCGTGCCGCCCAGCGCACAGGGGCAGAACACGTCCGCGTCCGCGGCGTAGATGTCCTCCGGCTTGACGAACACCACCTCCGGGTGCTCCTGCGCCATGCGCTGGATGTGCTTCTGGTTGATTTCCGTGAAATAGATCTTCTTCGCCCCCGCCTCCAGCAGGTAGCCGATGAGGTAGTAGCCCGTCTGCCCCGCGCCCTGCACGGCAAAGGTGTGGGCGGAAATGTCGGATTCTCCGAACTTCTTCTGCAGCCCGGCCTTCACCCCGTGGAAAACACCCAGCGCCGTGATGGGGGACGGGTTGCCGGACTTTCCCTCCAGGCCAGCGACGTAGTCGGTCTCCATCGCCACGTAGCTCATGTCCTTGGTGGTGGTGTTGACATCCTCCGCCGTGATGTAGCGGCCCGAGAGGCTCTGCACATAACGGCCCAGGGCGCGGAAATAGGCCTCGGACTTGAGGGTCGCCGCGTCGCCGATGAGCACGGTCTTCCCGCCGCCCAGGTTGAGCCCGGCGGCCGCCGACTTGTAGGTCATGCCGCGCGCCAGGCGCAGGCAGTCGATCAGCGCGTCCTCTTCCGTCGCGTAGTTCCAGATGCGCGTCCCGCCCAGCGCCGGGCCCAGGGTGGTGTTGTGGATGACCGTGATGCCCTTCAGGCCCGTGGACTGGTCGTAGAAATAGACCACCTGCTCGTACTGGTGCTTCTGCATGTAGTCGAAGACTTTGAACTCTCCCATATTCCCTCCGTATGCGGCGTTTTGTTGCATCATATTCCCAATACAATAAAAAAACAATATACAGAATGGTCACAGACCTATATATTGCCAAAAGGAAGGATTTCGGTATCCTGATTTTTAATAGAGACCGTCAGCATCCCGTCCCGAACAGGCCGCCGGCGTCGATATCCCCTGGCGGCGGACCAAAGCGATCACGGAGCGCGCATGAAGATTCTCGTTCTCAACCTGGGTTCGACGTCCACCAAGGCGGGGGTGTTTGAGGACACGCTGCTGCTGCGGGGGCAGACCATCCGGCACGACAAGGCCGAGCTGGCGGAATACGGCGGCATCCTGGGGCAGAAGGAGTACCGCAAGACGAAACTGAAGGAATGGCTGGACGGGCAGGGTTTCCGCCTAGGGGACATGGCGGTCATCGCCGCGCGCGGCGGCCTCATCCGGCCGGTTGAAGGCGGGATCTTCCGGATCGACGCCGCCGCCGCCGCGGACGCGGCAGGCGGGAAGTACGGGATGCACCCGGCCAACGTCGGGATGCTCATCGCGCATGAGTGGGGCGTTGAGCACGGCATCCCCGCCGTGTTCCTGGACGCGCCGGCGACGGATGAGCTCAGCGCCCTGGCGAGGGTGTCGGGCTTTAACGGCGTGACCCGCCGCAGCATCTTCCACGCACTCAACGCAAAGCGCGTCGTCCGCCTCTACTGTTCGGAGCACGGGCTGGATCCCCTGAAGGGCCGCTTCATCGTCGCCCACATGGGCGGGGGCATCACCGTCTCAGCCATTGACGGCCTGCGCGCGGTGGACCTCAACAGCGGCGTGGACGGCGAGGGGCCTTTTACCCCGGAGCGCGCCGGCAGCCTGCCGGCGCAGGCGGTGCTGAAACTGGTCCGCGAGTACGGGGGGGACACAGCGCGCCTGCAGGAGGACCTGTACCGCAAGGGAGGGCTGCAGTCCTACTTCGGCACAAACAACGTCACGGCGCTCCTCAAACGGGCGGAGAAGGAGCCCGAGGTCAGCCTGGTGCTGGACGCGATGATCTACAACGTCGCCAAGTGCGTCGGGGCGATGGCCGCGGCGCTCTCCGGCCGGGTCGACCGGATCCTGCTCACCGGCGGGATCGCCTACAATCCGGGGCAGATGGACAGCCTCATCGCCCGGGTAAACTGGATCACAGGCTGCACGGTGTACCCGGGCGAGGACGAGCTGGCCGCGCTGGCGGAAGGCGCATTCCGCTGGCTCACGGGAGCGGAAGAGGCGAAAAGCATCGATGGCTGATCTGTCCGCCGCCTTCCCGCCGCATGATGTCAGGATCTTTGTCATCCTGGGCGCTTACGGCGCGGGAAAGACGGAGTTCTCCGTGAACCTCGCGCTGGCGCTGGCCGCACGGGGCCGGAGGACGGCGCTGGCGGACCTGGACATCGTCAACCCCTATTTCCGCTCCCGCGAGAAATCCGCCCTGCTTGCCAATAAGGGCGTCCGGCTCATCGCGCCGCAGGGCGAACTGCGGGACGCGGACCTGCCGGTGATCCCCGCTGACCTGCGGACCCTGCTGGATGACACGGGCCTGACCGGCGTCATCGACCTGGGCGGCGACCCCGCCGGGGCCCGCGCGCTGGCGGCGTTTTCCGGGGATCTCCTCTCCCTGCACCCGGCAGTCTGGTACGTGCTCAACCGCTCCCGCTTTGAGAACGCCGACGCGCGCAGGGCTATTCAAAGCCTTCAGGGGATCCAGGCAGTCCTGGGCCTTCGGGTGACCGGCCTTGTCAGCAACACCCACCTGCTGTCCGACACCGATGCGGCGCTGGTGCGGGAAGGGGCGGCCTTCGCCGGGGAGGTCGCAGTACTCACCGGCCTGCCGGTCGCCTGCCACGCAGTGCGGGACAGCCTGGCCCCGGAACTGGCTGATCTGCATCCCCTGTTCCCGATGACACTCCGGATGAACCGGCCCTGGGAAGACAATTGGGAAGACTAATACTAAACGAATGAGGAAACGCAAAGATGGGACGAGAATTTTTCATGGCTCCGCTCAGCCGAAAGAATGAGGCGTAGCGGAAGCCTACGCCGAATGAAAGAGGCAACGCGGAGGCGGAAAAAGACCGGCTCATCAAAGCGTTTACGATTGAGTTTAGTATCATGAAGGAGAAACGGATGAAAGCGAAAGTGACCTTCCGGCTGGAACGCTGCAAGGGCTGCGGGCTGTGCGTGAGCGTGTGCCCGAAGAAGATCCTGAGGCTTGACGAAACCGTCACCAACATCAAGGGCTACCACCCCTCCGGGATCACCGACCAGGGCCTGTGCATCGCCTGCGGCAACTGCGCGCGCATCTGCCCGGACAGCGTGATCACCGTGACCAAGAACCTGGAGGATTGAGCATGCAGAAGGAGCTTTGGAAGGGCAATGAGGCCATCGCCGAGGCGGCGGTCCGGGCGGGCTGCAGGGCCTATTTCGGCTACCCCATCACGCCCCAGAACGAGATCCCGGAGTACATGAGCCACCGGATGCCGGAGGCCGGCGGCGCCTTCGTGCAGGCGGAGAGCGAGATCGCCGCCATCAACATGGTCTACGGCGCGGCCGCCGCCGGCGTGCGGGCGATGACAAGCTCCTCCTCCCCGGGCATCAGCCTCAAGCAGGAGGGAATCAGTTACCTGATCGGCGCCCAGCTGCCCGCGGTCATCGTCAACATGATGCGCGGGGGCCCGGGTCTGGGCACCATCCAGCCCGGCCAGGCCGACTATATCCAGGCCACCCGCAGCCCCGGCCACGGCGACGGGCACATGATCGTGCTGGCCCCTTCCAGCATCCAGGAGGCGGCGGACCTGATGGCGGACGCCTTTGACCTGGCGGACCGGTACCGCACCCCGGTGATGGTCCTGGCTGACGGCATGATCGGGCAGATGATGGAGCCCATTGAATGGAAACAGCGCGAGGGGAAGCCACCGGCGGAAAAGCCCTGGGCGGTCACCGGGCGGGAGGGCGACGGGAAGACCCACGTGATCACCTCGCTGCGGCTCAAGTCCGACAGCAACGAAGCCTTCGTCCTCTCGCTGGCTGAAAAGTACCGGCAGATCGAAGCGGCGGAAACGCGCTTTGAAGAAGTGAACTGCCAGGGCGCGGACGTCCTGATCGCGGCCTTCGGCACCACGGCGCGCATCGCGCTCTCCGCCGCGCGGAAACTGGAAAAAGAGGGCGTCAAGGCCGGTCTCTTCCGCCCCGTCACCGTCTGGCCCTACCCCTACGGGGCGCTGCGGCGCCTGGCGGAACAGGAGAGTGTGAAAGCGGTGCTCACGGTGGAAATGAACCTGGGGCAGATGCTTTATGACGTGCGCCTGGCCGTGATGGACAGGAAGCCCGTGTATTTCTACGGCCGCACCGGCGGCATGGTGCCCGAGCCCGCGCACATCGCGGACAGGGTGCGGGAGATCCTGGCGGAGGTGAAGAAGAATGGCTGAACAGGTCGTCTATGCCCGCAGCAAAGGGCTCAAGGACGTTGAAACGCACTACTGCCCCGGTTGCCACCACGGCATCATCCACAAGCTGATCGCCGAGGTCCTGGTGGAGATGGACCTGCTGGACCGCGCGGTGGGCATCAGCCCCGTCGGCTGCGCGGTGCTGGCGTATGACTACTTCAACTGCGACTTTGTCCAGGCCGCCCACGGCCGCGCCCCGGCGGTGGCCACAGGCATCAAGCGCACCCGGCCGGACCTGCTGGTCTTCGCCTACCAGGGCGACGGCGACCTGGCCTCCATCGGCGCGGCGGAGATCGTGCACGCGACGATGCGCGGGGAAAAGCACACCACCATCTTCATCAACAACGCCATCTACGGCATGACCGGCGGGCAGATGGCCCCCACCACCCTCATCGGGCAGAAATCCACCACCTCCCCCTCCGGCCGCAGCCAGGCGCAGCACGGCCTGCCCATCCGGATAGCCGAGATGCTCTCCACCCTGGACGGCATGGCCTACGCCGAGCGGGTGTGCGTGGCGGACATCCCCAACCTGCTCAAGGCGAAAAAGGCGATCAAAAAGGCCTTCAGCCTCCAGCAGCAGGGCATTGGCCACACCTTTGTCGAGTTCCTCTCCACCTGCCCCACCAACTGGGGCATGACCCCGGTCGCCGCGGGGGAATGGCTCAAATCCGACATGGCGCAGTACTACCCCCTGGGCGTGAAGAAGGACGTGGAGGCGGCAAAATGACAAGGGAACTCATCATCGCGGGCTTTGGCGGCCAGGGCGTCATGGCCATGGGCAAGACCCTGATCGAGGCCGGGCTGAAAGAGGGTTTCAACGTGACCTGGGTGCCCTCCTACGGGCCGGAGATGCGCGGGGGCACCGCCAACTGCTCTGTGGTCATCTCCGACGAGCCCATCGGCTCCCCGGTCGTTACCCAGCCAACCGAGCTCATCGCCATGAACGGCCCCTCACTCACCCGCTTCCTCCCGCAGGTTTTGCCCGGCGGGCTCGTCCTCATCAATTCCTCCCAGGCGGAGGACCCCGTCTGCCGGACGGACGCCCGATGCTTCCTCATCCCCTGCATGGAGGAGGCGGGCAAGCTGGGCAACTTCAAGGTCGCCAACATGGTCATGCTGGGCGCCTACATCCAGGCCACCGGCGCCCTGAAAATGGAAACCATCCAGGACATGCTCGCCCACATCTTCCCCGGTCCCAAGGCGCACCTGGTGGAGCTGAACGTCCGCGCACTCCAGGCCGGGGCGGGGTATATCAGGGAATAAACGGTTCAAAGGTGAAAAGGACGGGGGAGGAAGACCCGGGGGATTTCATCCCCCGAACCCCCTGACAAGGGACTTCGTCCCTTGACCCGTCTGTTTGGGTTTCATTGGAGAATGGTTCGGTTTTACTGAGTAAATTTATCAAAGGTCTTCACTGGATTGCGATAGAGTACACTGAAGTTCGCAACTTTGCCCAAGACAAGAGGATATGGGCAAGCCACTGGGACTCCGATACAATGGATGTTGCTAAGACATTCACAAGGAGGGAACCCCAATGGCTCAACGCAAGGATACCACGGATTTC
>CAUJDI010000057.1 GCA_963169565.1 Bacillota bacterium
ACCGGGATGCCGCCCTCCCGGTCGAGGTGTCGGAGCTGTCCCGCCAACTCATTAACCAGCCCGTAGCAGTCGCCGTTCGTGGCTTCCAGCTCGTCGGTGATCTTTTCCGTCAGCCGGGGGACGGTGCAGTCCACGGCGGTGAACGCGCATTCCTCCGGGGAGGCCGCGTCAACCTCCTTCACCGCGTGAAAAAGTTCCTGATCGCCAGTGGGCAGCTTCAGGAGCGCGGAAAGGTCGTTGTCATATTCGAGATCGTTGAAGCGTCCCTTCGTCACGCGAAGGAGCACGGTATAATCCGGCTTCTCGGCGGGGACGGCTTCTCCGCTTTGGTACAGCCGTGCGATGATACCGTTCTGCACCACATACCCGTGGGGCGTGAAGACGCCGCCCTCGCCCTCGCGCATCTCCTTACCAATCTTTTCGAAGTCCAGCCAGGCGTAGATATTGTCCGGTACGCTGTCGAGCTGCGGGACGAATCCGTTTTCCGCGTAGAATTTGCCGAGGGATTCGTCGTCGTGCGCTTCATAGGCGATCTGGCAGTGCTCCATGCTGGCGGTCATGTTGATCAGCCGGTCCACGGGGATCGGCTCATAGTTTTTCCGCACGGCGTCCATCATCACCATACCCTCAAAGCAGTCCAGCTCCCAATCGCTGAGCGAGGAGAGCCGCTGACACAGATGATTCAGCTCGTAGAGGTTGGAGCTCGGGCTGAGTAACTGCGGCAGGTAGTCCAGCTCGCAGTTCAGGATCTCGGTGGAGTAGATGACGCGCTCGTCCGTCACGCGCGCTTTGTCCAGCGCGTCCAGAATTTCATAGGACGTGGCAGGCAGCGCGAGAGTTGCGGAGGTCTTCGCCCCGAGCGGACCGGGGCGGCTGATCTCCAGCCCCATAGTTTTTTTACTCAAGCGTCATTCCTCCCATCTGCTGGCCCTGTTCCAACTCGTCCCGCGTCATGATGCTCCAGCTTTTATCACTGCTCCACAGGCTGACATAAATTTCGCCGTCCCCGGTTTTGATCGGGCGCTGCTCGAACCCTTCCCCGAAGCCGTCGGACGCCTGTCCGGAAACGTATTCCTTGAGCTGTTCCAGCTCTGCGTCGGTAAGCTCGCCGCGCACCCGGCACTCGGCCACTCCCATCAGGCGTCCGTCCACTTCCTCCGCCGTGAAAACATAGGATTGAACCTTGCAGTTTATACTGTCGTCCTTGCCGTAATATTTCATGAGGCCGCGCTCCGCTTCCTCTGGACTCCGTTCTTTCAGAAGGGCGGCGAGAATGTGATCCTCATAGGAAAGGGCCGTCCGGCCGTCAAGCTCAATGGGATCGTCGTCCATGTCGCCGTATTCGTTGCGCTCATAGCTCTTGACAGTGAGCGGCATGTACAGCTTCAGTGTTTGAAGCTGCTGCGGAATGACGGAAAAGCGATCCTCACCGGGGATGAGCGCGAGGGTGCGGCCGTTGTCCCATTGCATCTGAAGCTGGCCCACGTCGTAAAAAAAATCGACGATACCCTCAGTGCCGGACGGCACCGGGGCGTAGGGATCACGCATCTCCGTGAGCCGGACGCGGGTGCCGGGCGGATACTGCTCCTTCATGAATTTCACCCATTCGGGATTCTGCCTCATTTTTATAAACCTCCCATCGTGATGCCCTGCTCGGGCGTCTGTTCTGTAATGGCTCCGCGCAGTGTTTCCATCGCCTCCGTGATAACCGGATCGCTGGAGAAGCTGGCGAGTCGTGTGTAGTCCTCCGACAGTTGCTGTTCGCCGTTCAGCGTGATCACGAGATCCACGGTGGCGATCCCGTCCTTGGTCACGCCGAGCCGCTTGTTGCCGCTGTCCGTTTCGTTATATAACTGGATTGCCTCCGGAAGCGTCAGGCCGCCGGTGAGCTTTTCACCGGGCGTGTTGTAATCCTGGAAAACAAACCAGTTGTAGCTGTGGGGCCGTGCATTGTCCGCGGCGTTTCGGAGCATTTCCTTCCCGGCCTCCGTGAGCCCATGTTCCTGTGTGGAAGCCTCCTTCTTCATATTCATCCGCTGCACCCGCAGGTCGAAGGCGGTGAGGTAGGCGTGGTAATCTCCGGGGCCGGGATTGCACCGCAGGCAGTAGCGGTACCGCTCGGTTTCGATCGCGTAACCGTAGTTCTGCCGCCAGCCGCCTTCGATCTCTCCGCCGCGATTGCCGCAGTAACTGGTCATGGCGCTGAGATTTTTCAGCGGGCCGGTTTCCCGGAGCTCGTTGATCAGTTCTGCCAGCTCCGTCTTGAACTCGGGGCTGTTCAGCGACTCGTCACCGCGGGGATGCCATGTGTGCCAGAACTCGTCGCCGCCGCGCCCGAAGTCGATGCGGACATGACCGATGGCACCCAGCGCCGCGTCCTGTTCCTTCGGCAGGACGAAAAAAAGACCCGCCTCATTGGGAGAGGCGGGCCGCAGAATAAATTTTCGGTTGTCGGGCGGGAGCGCGATGCCGTGTTCCTCACAGAATTCCGGCAGCGTCAGGCATTCACCGAGAAAATTGAGCTTGCCGCGCAATCGGCGGAAGCCCTCCTTGGGAATGGTGACCGGCTCGGCAGTCAGCACCGTGCCGGCGTGATTGACCGCGACCTGATTTTCCACCGTCACCGGCTTGCCGGGATCGTAATCGGAACCGCGCAGGTCGTAGCAGTGGAAGCCTTCGGGTACCGTGCTGCGGTCAATGCGGGAATCCGTAAAGAGAGCGGGCTTGCCAAAGAGCTCCACATGCTCATATTGTTCTTCTCTGGCGTTTACGCTCATGGCTTTTTCATCTCCTTCTTGTTTTGTCAAGCACACAGAATACCATGAAGCGGCGGAAATAGCTATCCCATATTCATTCCGCCGAATTCTTGAGCCGGATGGGGCTGGGTAAAATCCAGCAGGGCCTGATCCGCGCTGTCTTTTCTGAGAACATAGCCGCAGGAAATATACGCGCCGCCGTGATCGGCGTAATACTCGGCGCCGATTTTCCCAAAGTCCAGATAAGGCCGGACGCTTTCACTGAAAGGCTTAACGCCGGATTCCACAAGGCAAATGCCCAGCTCCCGGTCAGTAGTAATTTCGGGAACGAGAATATAATCCTCCAGCCGTTCTCCGATGGCGATCACATCATCCAGGCCATTTACAGACTCGGCGTCCAACGCGCCCTCGAATACGAGGCACTGCTCACGGACCAGCGTGTTGACGATCTCCGCGATGCGGTTCAGCTTTTTTAGCTGATCGGGATCATTCACGTTTGCGCGCTTCAAATAACGTCCAATATTCCAGACGTCGCTGATGGTGCCATAGATGCGGGTGGAAGCGACATTGCTGCTTGTTTCATCCAGCTGTGACATTACCTCACCGACATCGGCCGGAGTTGCCGGAAGCTCCAGATATTCGTCGTCATAGGCACCGTCTCGGGTCAACTGCAGCTTGAGCATGTCACATTCCTCCCAGCGTCTGTTCCATCCGTTCCGTTTCACTGCCCGCCAGCACTTCCTCAATGGAAATGAAGCCGTGGTAGCTGACATAGCCACCGCCGACATACTGGCCCTGCTCCTGATTCATGCGCTGTTTTCCATACTTTTGATAGTCATAGAACTCATCCAGATTTTCATCGTATTCAAATCGACCGGATTCCGCGATCATGTACCGCCCGTATTCCGCGGGAGTGGAGACCTTCGGGATGAAATCGAACAGGTCGAGCTGTTTCAGAAGGTTCCGCGCCTGGGCAAGAGCGTCGGGCCGAACCATCTGAAGGATGGCGCCAAGCTTTTGCCGGTCGCCCTGATCCAATTCCGCAAAGCCAGCGCACAGATCATTGACGTCATGGAGGTTCTCGCTGTCCAGTAGTGCGGTTAATTCCTGCGGCAGCTCGCTGTCGGAATACCGCAGCCGCATGTCTTCGGGAACAGAGATCCCTGTACGGATGACAGCTCGTTCAATCTGCCAGTCGTTCATAGGGAAGTGGAGCCAGGTGGTTAGCGCGGTATCTTCAGAAAGCCTGCGATCCGTCATTGCCGCAGTCAGCACGGTATTGCCGTTGTATAGGTAGTCGGGAAAGTGCTGTCCATCGTAGAGTTGTTCCAACTGCATGCCGTTGTCATAGACGACGCCGTAAGGCGTGACCTTACCATCCTTGTTGAGCAGAAGGGACAGGGCCAGCTTTCGGGCGTCAACGGATTGCAGTTCTTCTGCCGTCGCACCACCATGGATGTCCAGATAATGCGCGCGGCCAATGGAGGCGAGGTCGGAAAAATCCTGTACCACCGTTGCGCTCTGACAACAAAAGGTCAGTTTGATGAGATCGGTCATGTCAAAATAGCCGCGGCTGACAGCCACACCCTGAAACTGTGCGAGCTCGCGCCGGTCAAAGCTGTCCAGCCGCTTGACGAGATAGTCCAGCTCGTCGACGTTCACTGCAGTCTTTTCAAGACGCTTGAGGATCAGAATGTCACCGCCGACCGAAGCAGCATAGCAGTCACGCTCCGTAGCGTTGCCGATACCGATGGACTCCAAATCTGCGTATACATTTTCCGTGATGGGGAAGCCGACTGTCACGGCAGGTGAGCCGGGCCGGTTTGAATTTGATAGGGTTGCGTAGACCATGGAGCATTCCGCCTTTCTTTTCTGAATTTTTATATTGGGGTATAAAAAAAGAGCCATGCTCTCCAATCGGAAAACATGGCTCTGTCCAAATTTATTTATGTTTGCGCTCACTTTATAAAAAGCGAAGGCATCAGGAATCTTCCTTACGCCTTCGTTTTTTATCGATCAAAGATCACTGATTTTCATTTTGAGAGAGAAGCTGCTTTACAAGTTCTTCGGGAGTTGTGCCGGCTTCTTTTACGGCATCCAGAAGTCGACGGATATCTTCCTGTTCTTTTGCTTCCAGCAGTTCTTTCTTTTTCGTCTGGAGTTCCTGAATCTTGGATTCAACATCCGCAATCTGTTCTTCAATGGGCTTTTTACGTGATCCGCGCGGCATTTTAATCACCCTTCTCTATAATGTATAGGTTCAGTATAAGCTCGTTTCACAGTCAAATCAAGGGTTTACACTGTTGTGCCTGAAGGGAATAAGGGTGATATGCAAAAAAGAGGCGCAGTCATATGAAACCGCGTCTCTTTTTACACTTTGCTCTTTATCAAGTGTCCGGTCAAATAGGTAAAACGAAAGCCACAAGGTTTTGGCCTTGTGGCTTATTGCTTTTGGTGGAGATAAGCGGGATCGAACCGCTGACCTCTTGAATGCCATTCAAGCGCTCTCCCAGCTGAGCTATACCCCCATGTGTTCGGAAGCCCTTGATTTCACTGGGTTTCCCGGCTATTCAGTTTTTTGCTTTTTCTCATTTTTGAGGGGTCGCATACCTGAGTGCTTGCGCTACCAGCTGCGCTAATGCCCCTCGCGCCTGAACAAGATACCACGGGAGAGGAAAATTGTAAAGGGGGTTTCCTCTCTTTTTCAGCGCGGGCCGGGAGAGACACAACGCCCCGGTCCTTTTCCTCCGGCATCGGCTTGCGGGTTGACCCTGTTTCACTGAAAGGCTATACTCCTGAAAACCTGAGGAGGTGAACAGGATGGTCTGCGACAGGATCGAGCGGCTGGAACTGTACAGGGGACTGAACAGTAATCTGGACCGTCTGATCGAACTGCTGCCCGGATTGCGTCTAGAAGACATGCCGGACGGCCGCCAGTCACTCCAGGGAGACGCGCTGATCCTGAACCTGATGACGGCCTCGCTGAAAAGCGAGTCCGCCTGGGAAGCGCACAGGGAGTACATCGACCTCCAGCTGATCCTTCAGAACGAGGAGACCATCGCCTGGGCGCCGGTCGATGACATCCGCGATTTCAGCGAATATGACCCCGCCGGGGACGTGATGACGAGCGAGGATATTTCCCCCGGGACGGCGGTAAGGCTTTGCCCCGGGATGTTCATGCTGCTTTTCCCCCATGACGCGCACCGCACGAGCATCGGCAGCGGCGAGGGCCGCAAGGCAGTGTTCAAGATCAGGGCCGCGAAGCACGAGGAGATGCGGGAAGAGATCGTTTCACCGCTTCGTCACCTTGGTACGCAGGAACTGATGACCCGCCGGCTTCACCTGCGGCGATACCGGGTAGAGGACGCGGAAGCGATGTTCAACAACTGGGCCGGCGATCCGGAGGTCACCAAAACGCTGCAGTGGCCGACGCATGAGAACGCCGAGCAGACTCGGGAGCTGCTGCACGGCTGGGTGAAGGCTTATGAAGGCGGGCAGCTGTATCACTGGGCGATCGAGAAGCAGGGCGAACTGATCGGGGACATCTCGGTCGTGCGCTGGTCTGACAGTGGATTGGACTGTGAGATCGGTTACTGCCTCAGCAGGAGGCACTGGAACCGGGGCATCATGACGGAAGCCTTGAAAAAGGTGATGTCCTTCCTTTTTGTACAGGTCGGTTTCCGCAGGATCATCCTGCGTCATGACGTAATAAACCCCGCCTCCGGACGCGTGATGCAGAAGGCGGGGCTGAAAGCGGAAGGCTGCCACCGGCAGGAGATCAGGCGCAAGGACGGTAGCTACGCCGACATCATCCAGTACGCCGCCCTGAAGGATGAATGGCTCAAAGAACAGGGGATCACCGCGCAGGAATAATCATTTATTCAGCCTGGGCTTTATCCTGCCGCGGCTTATTTTGCCTCAAAGGCATAGACGGTCTTGGAATGGAACACCTCGCCTGCCTTGAGAAAGGTGCTGGGCAGGTGCGGATGGTGCACGCTGTCGGGGTGATGCTGGGTCTCCAGCGCGACGCCGCTGTATGGCTGAAGGACCCCGTGGCTGATCGAACTCCCCTTCAGCCCCTGACCTGAGTAGATCTGGATGCCGGGCTGATCGGTGATGACCCGAAGCTGCCGACCGCTTTTAGGATCGCTGAGCACAGCGACCTCGCGAAGGCCTTCCCCGGGCAGGATATAGTCAACGTCAAAGCCTTTCACGGCATCGAACATATCGCTGACGCCGCGCATCTTCAGGCAGTCGCCGATACGCCGCGGGCTGCGCAGGTCATAGGGCGTGCCCTCGACCGGCAGGAATGCGCCCGTGGGGATCAGGCCGGGGCCCGCTTCCAGCACACGCTCGCTGTTCACCTGCAGCAGGTGGTCATGGATGGTGCCGGTGCCTGCCAGATTGAAATAAGCGTGGTTGGTCAGGTTGACGACGGTATTCTGGTCGCATTCCGCCTCATAGGCGATTTCCAGGCCGTTGTGTTCATTCAGGGCAAAGGTGACCTTCGTCTGAAGCCGGCCGGGAAAGCCTTCCTCGCCGTCGTATGAGACGCTGCTGAACACGGCGCAGGTGTCGCCCGGAACGCCGTATTCCCAGAATTTGCTGTGGAACCCGGCATTTCCCCCGTGAAGGACGTTGCTTCCTTCGTTTGCATTAAGATACCAGGTTTTCCCATTGAGTTCAAAGGACGCGCCCGCGATGCGGTTTGCCCAGCGCCCGATCGTCGCGCCGGTGAAGCGGTTCTGGCCCCGGTACTCCTCCAGGCTGTCAAAGCCCAGGCAGACGTCCCCCAGCTGTCCAGCCCGGTCCGGGCAGAAAAGGGAGACCAGCCTCGCGCCATAATTGCTCAGCACGGCACGCACGCCGTTCCTGTTTTCAAGTGTGATCAGCACGGCGTCCCCGCCTGCGTGACCGCTGCCGAATGGTTGGACCTTCATGGTGGCCTCCCTGTATCAGTTATTGCCGCGCATCATCTTCATCCAGTCGTCATAGCGCGCGACGAACTCGTCGTTGTCCCTGGTCTTATCAAACATGGACAGCAGGAGGGAGATGGCCTCCTGCTCACTGGCGGAGGAATTGCCCCTCACCCTGGCGGTGACGTCCAGCTCCTTTTCGCTCAGCAGGAGCTCATCATGGCGCGTGCCGCTGCGCAGCAGGCTGACCGCGGGGAAGAGCCTGCGCTCTGAAAGCTGTCTGTCCAGCGTCAGCTCCATATTGCCGGTCCCCTTGAACTCCTCAAAGATGACGCCGTCCATTCGGCTGCCCGTATCCACCAGTGCGGTGGCGATGATCGTCAGGCTGCCCCCTTCCTTCAGGCTGCGGGCCGCGCCGAAGAACCGCTTGGGCTTGTTCATGGCGCCTGCCGCGAGGCCGCCGGTCATCACGCGGGCGGAGTTGGGCATCAGATTGTTGTAGGCGCGGGAAAGCCGGGTCAGGCTGTCCAGCAGGATGACGACGTCCTTTCCGTCTTCCACAAGGCGCATCGCGCGTTCCAGCGTCAGCTCGCTCACCTTGGCATGGCTCTCAGCCGGCTCGTCAAAGGTCGAGTAGAAGATGTCCCCGCCGACCGTGTCCTTCAGGTCCGTGACCTCTTCCGGCCGCTCGTCCACCAGCAGCATGATGGTATGGATATCGGGGTGATTGCGCTTCAGCGAAAGCGCGATCTTCTTGAGGATGGTGGTCTTCCCGGTCTTGGGCGCAGCAACGATCATCGCGCGCTGCCCGAAACCGATGGGCACAAACAAGTCAATGAGCCTGAGCACAAGGTCGTTTTCGTCCCTGTTGGACAGCCGGATGCGCCGGTTGGGGTAAACGGGCGTCAGCTCGTCAAAATTGCGCCGCTGTCTCCCCTCTGATGGCACGGAGCTGAGTTTGACCGTTTGTTCCGCTTCCGCGCCGTTGATATGGGTGATATAGAGCATCGCGGCGTAACGGTCGCTGTCGCGCTGCGGCCGTGTCTTGCCGAGGATATGGTCCCCGTTGCGCAGGCGGAAACGCCGGATCTGCGTGCCGGAAATGTATACATCGTTCCGTCCCGGCAGGAGATTGCCTGATCGCAGGAAGCCGTATCCATCCTGCTGGATCTCAAGCACGCCTGCCCCATCGCCCAGTTCCCCCGCGGCCATCAGTTCAGGGATGGCTGAAGCCAGCCTGCCCTCCTTTATCGTATCCGCCGCCGGCAGGTCCGTTTCCGGCAGGGGAACTTCCGGGATATACGGCATCTCAAGCCCGGAAGGCTGCCTTGAAGGGGGAAGCACGGAGCGGAATGCCCCGCTTGCGTACTCGTTCTGCCTGGGCGCCTGCAGAGGAGCTGCGCGGAATATGCGCGGCTGGGCAGCCGAGGCCATCATCTCGATGGACGGCTCGGGGATCTCGGCGGAGGCATCCGGGCCAAAGCGGGAAGCCTTCGGCGGGATGGCGCGGGGGCGTGCGGCCGGAAAAGCTGCAAAATCCCCTTCCCCGGCATCCCGGAGAAAGGCGCCGGGCTGGCCTGAAGGGGGCGAAAACTTCGAATGCTGCGCCTGGCTTTGAGAAAAAGGCTGCGGATTGTGCCATGCGCGCGACCCCTGGAGCGTGAAGGCAGGCTTGACCTTTCCGGTCGATGTCCTGTTCTTGTCCGGCCTCGGCCGCGGCTGCGGGGACGTTTCGGCGCGGACAGGCTCCTCGCCGTCGTCAATGATGATCATCGCGCGCCGCGGGGCCTCCTTCGCCTCTTTGACCGGTTCTTCGATAGATCCGGCTTTTCCAGTATTCCCTGAAGCGCTTTTGAGCGCTTCACTGATGCGTTCAAGAATCGCAGCTTTGGTCGTAAGAGCCGAGAGCGTGATGCCCTTCTCTCTGGCATACTTCCTCAGCTCCACGACCGTCATCTCCGCGAGCGCATTCGTTTCAGACATTCAGTCCTCCTGTATTCCGGTTTATCGATTTACTGATGTGATGGATCGATCAGGCATTATTAACGGATAGGTATTCTCCGCCGGGTCTCGTTCGCGTGGATCATCCTGCCTGTCAGCCGGTATGTATTTCCGCTTCTGATGCCGGCGCCCGGGAAACCGCCGGCTCGTCATGGCAGACTCCCGCGCAGGCGCACAGCCCGTGCCGGGTGTCGCTAAGGCAGAGCAAAAAGCCAAAACACACCATTCACCCTGTCTGCGCAGGGGATTCAGGTCCGATCAAGTTGACTCTGTTTGTGCTGATGACGGGTTGGATGATGGCATGCGGTTGCGTGTCGATGTGTTTCGGATGCTGACATTTCCTCACTTGTTTGTCGGATAGGCTAATCATATCACAAGCTTTTCATCCAGGCAAGACTGAATCGGATATTTTGCCAGGTCTTCCCGAAAAAACTGAGATGAGGCAACGGCCGGATAAACGTCATTCCCGGAATATTTCGCTTGCATCCCAAAAGAAGATAAGCTATAATGCTCCTTGCGCGCTGATGTAGCTCAGGCGGTAGAGCACATCCTTGGTAAGGATGAGGTCATGGGTTCGAGTCCCATCATCAGCTCCAGCAAGAGCCCTGGAATGGAAACATTTCAGGGCTTCACGCATCATTCCGCTGCCGCGCCCGGAAGGATCCATCCGGTCATCCCTGGTTGATCTTCTGGATGAGCGCTGTCAGGTTGTTCACACCCACGCTGAAGCCGAGCGAGTTGTCCAGCGTATAATCCGCGCAGGCGTGGTAGAAGCCGATGTGCTTGTTGTACTCATGAATGACGTCCTCATAGGAACCGTCCTTGAGCGTGGGACGCCGGTCAAGCTTGATGTCGGACAGGATCTGATCCAGCGGGCGGTCGATATGGATGATGACGCCATGGTTCTGCATCAACTGGACGTTTTCCTTGACGGTGGGAAGCCCGCCTCCGGTCGAAACGATGCAGGGCGGCTCACCGGCCAGCTCAATGAGCACCCCGGACTCGGCATTGCGGAAAAAGTCCTCGCCGAACGCGGCGTAGATCTCATTGACGCTCATCCCCATCATTTCAGTCACGCGCTGGTCCGTATCCAGAAAGCGGACGTTCAGGTTGGCCGCCGCCTTCCTGCCGAGGCTGGTTTTACCGCCTCCGGACATACCGACCAAGAAAACATGCATACGCAACATGGAACTCTCTCCCGTCAGGCTCTGACTGCATATCCCGGATGGCCGGATTATACCACAGCGCTCCCGGCCGTACAAGAAAGGCCGCGGCTGCAAAAGCCGCGGCCCAAAGGGACGATCGCGCTCAGGCGCTCTTCGCCTGTTCAGCCAGTTTGGAGAAAGCCTGGGCGTCGTTGACCGCCAGTTCTGCCAGCATCTTGCGGTTGATCACGATCCCCTTGCGTTTCAGGCCGTTGATGAAAGCGGAGTAGTTCAAGCCGTTGAGCCGTGCCGCCGCGTTGATGCGGACGATCCAAAGACGGCGGAAATCGCGCTTCCTGTGCTTGCGCCCGATATAGGCATAACGGAGCGAACGGCGCACCTGTTCGCTGGCTGCGCGGTACTGCCTTGATTTCGCACCGTAGTAGCCCTTGGCCAGTTTGAGCATCTTCCGACGCTTTTTCTGGGCATTCACTGCCCGTTTGATTCGAGCCATGTTGAGTATCCTCCTTAAAAAGCGTTGAAATTACTGCTGGATCAGCCTGCGGACGGTCGCGGCTTCCTTCTTGTTCATCAGGAATCCGCCGGCGCGGAGATGGCGTGTACGCTTGGTCTTCTTCTTGGTCATGATGTGGGCCATGTTCATGCTCTTGTGTTTGACAAGGCCGCTTTTGGTCAAGCGGAAACGCTTGGCCGCGCCGCGGTGCGATTTCATTTTGGGCATATGGGTACGTCCTCCTTCAATTGGGTTGCAGTGCGTCAGGACAAAACGTCCTTAGCCTGAAGCTCTTTGTCTGCCTTGGCCGGTTTTTCCTGTTTGGGAACAAGGATCATGATCATGTGGCGGCCTTCCAGGTTCGGCGCGCGCTCGATGACTGCCACGTCGCTGATACGGTCTGCGAACTCCTTCATGACGCGATAGCCGATCTCGCTGTGAGTGATCTGACGGCCGCGGAAACGGATGGTGACCTTCACCTTGTCCCCCGCCTTCAGGAACTTGACGGCGTTCTTGGCCTTGGTCTGGATGTCGTTCTCCTCAATGGTGGCTGACAGCTGCACTTCCTTGAGCGAAACGGTCTTCTGGTTCTTGCGCATTTCCTTTTCGCGCTTGGCCTGCTCAAAGCGGTGCTTGTCATAATTCATCAGCTTGCACACCGGCGGCTGTGCCTTGGGCACGATCTTGACCAGGTCAAGATGCGCCTCCTCAGCCAGCTGCATCGCCCGTTCAGTGGGCATGATGCCCAGCTGTTCGCCGTTCTCGCCGATGACGCGGACTTCGCGGTCGCGGATCCCATCATTGATCGTCAGTTCCGTATTGATTTGCGTCCACCTCCGATAATAGAAAATTGGCGGGCAAAAACCCGCCAATCCGAAATACTTCGTATCCCTTGCACCAGACAAATCGGGTTCGTCAGGTGAGAAGCGGGCTGCTTCTGCTTATCGCAAGGAGTATCATACTGCGCCTAATAAGGTCTGTCAAGCATCAGTTGTCAGTTTTATCGTCCGTGACGGCTTCCAGAGGCTCCTCCTCCGGAGAAACGGCGTTTTTCGACGCCTCGGCAACGGCCTTGTCGATCTCATCCTGATGGTAGGTCACCTGCTCCTGAGCAAGCCACTGCGCATAAGCTGTGCTGAACGCCTCGTTCATCCTGGTCGAGATCAGGTAGTCCTCTATCTCCTGGCGGATGGCGTCGGTCATGATGAGGCCGGAGGGAAGGTCGCGAAGGTACATGAGGATGTGGATCCCGCGGCTGCCCACGACCGGGTCGCTGACATCCCCGGGCTGCTTCATCTTCTCAGAGAACGCGGCGGCAACAAAGGCGGGCTCATAGACCACAGACTGGATGTGGACCGGATAGCCTTCAGCCAGCGCAGCCTCATCCTTCATGCCGGGGTCGGTGCCGTACTCGCGGATCAGATCCATGAAACTTTCGCCGCGTCCCAGGCGCTCATTGATCAAATCGATGTCAACCTTGCGCGAATCCAGCACCGCCTGGCGGGCGGCGTCCAGCATTTCCTGGGTGACGGGCGGCTGCGGGAACGCATCGCTGTCAGGCTCGGCCTCGCCGCCTTCGATCGCCTCTGCTTCCGCTTCCCCCTTCTGCTCTTCAAATCTGGCATTCAGGGACTGAAACTCCTTCAGCAGCGCTTCATCGGCGCTCAGCAGGATATGGATCATGCAGCGGTACCCTTCCGGCGTGTACCAGCTGGTCTGGCCCGCAAACCGTGTCATGTACTCATACTGCGCGATATCGTTCTGGTAGGTCTCCTGGTAGATCGCCCCGTACTGGCTGAAGACACCCTGCACTTCTTCCTCGCTGGGCTGATAGTCACCCGTCAGGTATTGGGCCAGCCGGTCCATGACCGCGCTCTCACGCAGATTTCCCGCCAGGATCTCCTTTGACATGCCTTCTGCAAGGAACATGTCCTCCGCCTGCTTCAGCGCTGCCTCGCGGGCCTCCTCGGTGTCCTCGCTCTGATAATAGTCCGCGTAGCTGTTCATGGCGCTGTCCCACTGCGCGGTGGCTTCCTTTTCAAAGGCATCCAGTTCTTCCTGCGAAAACTGGTCAAATCCAAGGTCCGCTGCCTTTTTCTGCAGGATGTTCCGCTGGATGAGGGCATCCAGCACCGTGGCGTAATCCGTTTCGTCGGCGATATACTGATTATTGATAAACACGGGGATCATCCTGTCGACTTCGCTTTTCAGGATGTCCACCCCGTTGACGGTGGCCAGGGCAGGGTCACTTGGCGCGGCTGGCTCTCCGAGTACGGGGAATGCCCCCAGCATCATCGTCAAGGACAGCAGAAGCGCAATGAGGCTCTTTTTCATTCGTCTTGTTCCTTTCAATCCGGTCGGTCCGGTCCATTATTGCATACCCGCTCCATCAGGCACAAGCAAAGGGAGGGATGTGTTACAGCTTGTTCACAAATCCGCCGCTCAGGAATCCCTCATGACGGCCAGCTGACCGTCCAGGTCCGAGCGGGACCTGAGGATGGTATTTCCCGTCGCCTGTGCGGCGATCAGGTAACGGACCGCATCGGCGTTCATGACCTCCCCGGGGATCACGACCGGGATGCCGGGCGGGTAGACCGTCACGTTCTCCGCCATCACGCAGCCCTCGGACTCCTCGATGGGGACGCAGATGAAAGGCGCCCGCTCCGCGGTGGCCAGGGGCACGGCGCTTTGTACCTGAGGCGCCATCAGAGGCACCTTGACCGATTTTGCCGGCGTGAGTTTCCTGTCGATCCCCAGCAGGATGTCTCCGAAGCGTTCCATCGTCTCCACCGTATCCCCCATGCCGGTCATCGCCAGCACGCCCTGGGGATTGATCATCTCGGGTTCCGTCGCATACTCGTTGCGCATGAACTCCGCCAGCTCATGGCCGTTGACGTTGCTGTTGAGGGTGGAAATGAACACCTTGCTCGGATCCAGTCCAAAGATATTGTCCAGCGCCTTGCCGCGCTCCTTGCCGTAGCCCAGCACACGAAGGTGCTTCAGCCCCATGGCTTTTTGCTGAAACGACTCAAGCGCCTGTGCCCAGGACTCGAAAAGTTCCTGCCCCCTGTCCCTGATCAGCCTGACGCAGGCATCGATGCTGGCAAGCAGCAGGAAAGATGGGCTGGTGGTTTCAAAAACCGAGAGCTGCCTGCGCATCTCATGCGCGAGGGAAGGGGTCCGGACGTGGGCCAGGGCCGTTTGGGTCAGGGATGGCATGGTCTTGTGAAGGCTCTGAATGACGATGTCCGCCCCCGCGCTGACGGCGCCGGAGGGAAAATAGGGTGAAAAGCCAAGATGCGCGCCATGGGCTTCATCGACGATGACCGTCAGCCCATGCCGGTGGGCGATGCGGATGATCTCCGGCAGGTCGCTCATCACGCCTTCATAGGTGGGGCAGGTGATGATCAGCACCCTTGC
>CAUJDI010000058.1 GCA_963169565.1 Bacillota bacterium
TCCTAAGTCTGGCGCGTCTGCCGTTCCGCCACGTCCGCAAAAGCTCTCCGGTCCGGAGGATGGTGACCCATCGGAGATTCGAACTCCGGACACCTTGATTAAAAGTCAAGTGCTCTGCCGACTGAGCTAATGGGTCAGACATGTCAACACGTCTCGGACACAGCACCGGATGAGTGCCGCCGTTTCGCTTCCCGGAACCGGGCTGCCGAAACAGCAGAGTTGATTATATCCGCACAGAGGCGCGGTGTCAACATGTTCCAAAATCCTGATTGAACGCTTCCCCGGACGGCGGGGAACGGCGGAAACGTACAATTGACACTGATGCCAGGCTGTGTTACCATCTCTTCCTGCCAGCGGGACGGGACTTTCGGTTTCGCCGCGCGCGCCGGGCCGACGTTGATGCGCCTGTAGCTCAGTCGGACAGAGCAACGGCCTTCTAAGCCGTGGGTCAGGGGTTCGAATCCCTTCAGGCGCGCCAACTCCGTGGTGGGTATAGTTCAGTGGTTAGAGCGCCAGATTGTGGCTCTGGAAGTCGTGGGTTCAACTCCCACTACCCACCCCAAATTTTTCCCGACACCCGGCGGTGGGGTGTAGCCAAGCGGTACGGCACGGGACTTTGACTCCCGCATCCGCAGGTTCGAACCCTGCCACCCCAGCCAGCACCCAACCTTTCTCCGGTATGGCGGAGTGGGCGCCGCAAACAGCAGCCCAGAAGGAAAACGCCCGGATCCCTGACAGAGGGAACCGGGCGTTTTCCATTGCATTGTATCGGTCAAAGGACGATGTCTGCTTGCCGGGTATCCTTCCGCAGGGTCATCCGCGCCTTTCTTCCGTCCAGTTCCAGCTCATACTCGCCCCGGAAGCCTTCCAGCACCGCTTCCCCGTTCTCCCCGGTCAGAAGCCTCGTGTCTGTTGACCACTCCTTCCGGATCATCTCCTTCAGCCGGGTGTAGGCGGGCTTGACGGAGTTGTCCCGGCGCAGCAGGCCCGAGGGCGCGTTCAGCCACTTGCCGTCCACCGCGTCCCATACGGTGACTGCCTCCACGCCGGGCGAGGCGAACAGGATGCCGTACATCTCCTCCGCGTCGCGCTTCTGCCGCTCCTCCCCCTCCGGGGTGCTGGGCCAGCTCTCCGGCTGCCAGTCGTTCAGGTCCTGGATGTGTTTGGGCATCAGGTCGCCGGAGATCAGGGTGTTCTCCGTGAAATGGATCGGCAGTCCGAAGCGCGAGAAACGTTCCAGCACGTTCAGCAGTTTTTCCTTCCCCCAGTAGCCCTGGTGCTGGTGGGACTGGATACCGATCACGTCGATGGGCGCGCCGCCGTCAAGGCAGCGTTCGATCAGCCGCTCATAGTCCGGGGATGTGTTGAAATCATTCAGGATGAGGACGGCGTCCGGGTTGGTCTGCCGCGCCTCATCAAACACGCGTTTTACGAGGCCGGCTTGGCCCAGTTCCCTGGCGATCCGGGTGACCGCGTTGTCATACCGGTCATACACCGGCATGATGACCACTTCGTTGATCACGTCCCAGGTGTCGATCAGCCCCCTGAAATCGTTGACCTCACGGCGGATGCGCGCCGTCTGCCTGTCAATGATCTCCTGATTGGAGTATTTCAGCAGCCAGGGCGCGCAGACGGTGTGCCAGCACAGGGGATGGCCCTTCAGCCGGATGCCCCTCCTTTTCAGCCATTCCGCTCCCGCCCTGACGGACGCGGTCTCCGGCTTGCCCTCCTCCTTCTCAAACCTGCCCCAGTAAAAAGGGAGGGTGCCGAAGTTGAAGAGGCCCGTCATTTTGTTCAGGCGATCCTCCAGCACGGCCTGCCTGTCGGGGGGCAGAAGGCCGGAGGCAACTTCGATCGCGTCAAAGGCGCCGAAGCCGAAAAGGAACTCATGCTCCGTCTGCCGCGCATGGATCCTGGCGTTCTTCAGCGGCTCGCCGCCGGGGCTTAGGAAGTGGAGGACCGCGGAGGATTTCCGGTGAAGCAAAAGGTCTGTCGGCATCATGGCCTCCTTCATTGATATATACTGGATCAGCTCTGCCCTGACGCGCGGGCTTTCAAACAAGACAGCACACCGCTGCGGCGGGCCTGTGCCAGCCCATTTATCATATGGGAAGGAAGGGGTCCCGTACAATACCCCCTTGATGGAATCTCTGTCCGGGGCGAGCCCTTCGCTGCATTGGCCTGTCATTGTTCGGCGCCGCCGCCGTGTGATTGCAAACCCGCCGGATTCCCTGTATAATCTGGGCATTCCAGATTGAAGGAGCGTGTTTTTTCTTGCCGGACGACCCTGGCATATCTGTCACAGGCTCGATCCTCCTCATCCTGTTCTTCACACTTGTCAACGCCTTCCTCGCCGGTGCTGAAATGGCTTTCGTGTCGCTCAATCCCGCCAGGATCAGGAGTCTGGCGGAAAAGGGAGACCGGCGTGCCAGAAAAGTTGAAAAACTGCTTGCCAGCCCGGATTCCTTCCTGTCCGCGATCCAAGTCGGGATCACCTTCGCGGGCTTTTTTAATTCCGCGCAGGCCTCCCAGGCTTTCCTGAGCCGCCTGCTGCCGGCGCTTGGGAACATCCCGGCGGCCGCGACGGTGGCCAACCTCATCCTGACCCTCATCATCTCCTACGTCTCCCTGGTCCTGGGGGAGCTGTACCCCAAGCAGCTCGCGCTGCAGGTACCGGAAGGCTACGCCATGCGCTCGGCCGGGACCATCCTCTTTCTGCGCGGCGCGTTCCGGCCTTTCATCTGGCTGCTCACCGCCTCCGTCGGCATCCTGAAGCGGCTCACGCCGGTCGATTTCACCAAGAGGGAAGAGAAGCTCACCCGCCAGGAGATGAAGGCGCTGCTGAACTCCAGCCGCAACGACGGCGCGATCGGCGCGGAGGAGTTCAATATGATGCGCGGCGTGCTCTCCCTGGATACCCGCCTGGTGCGCGAGATCATGGTACCCCGGGTGAACACGGACATGCTGGACGCCGGTGAGCCGTTTGAAAGGAACATGGAACAGCTGCTCGCCGGGCTGCGCTCGCGCATCCCGCTGTATGAGGAGGACAAGGACCACATCCTGGGCATCATCCACATGAAGGACGTGCTGCTCAACCTGCAGGCGCTGCAGAACCATGAGATGGATCTGCGCGACATCGCGCGCCCTGCCCTGTTCGTCCCCGACACCATGTACACCGACGAGCTGCTGGTGCAGTTCCAGAAGTCCAAGCAGCACCTGGCCGTATTGGTGGACGAGTTCGGCGGTGTATCCGGCATCGTGACGCTGGAGGACCTGATCGAGGAGATCGTGGGCGATATCCAGGACGAGTATGACGATGACGACGATTCCCCCGTTCAGGTGATCAGCGACAAGGAAGCGATCCTGCTGGGCAGCCTGCCGCTTGTCGACTTCAACCGCCAGTTCGACCTGGACGTCCAGTCTGACAGCGTGGACACCATCGCCGGCTACATGATCGAGCTGCTGGGCTACATCCCCAGGCCCGGCGAGGAGCCGGAGGTGGACACGGACCGTTTCACCCTCAAGGTGATCCGAGCGGGCAATACCCGCATCGAGGCCGTCAGGCTCACGCTCAAGCCTCCTCTTTCAGGGAACAGCGGGGCAGAGGACGCGTAAATACCTATCCGTCCGGCAACGCCGCCGGAACGCACAGACGTTTCACGTGAAACATTTCCAGAAAGGACCATGAATTGAAACTATTCCGTTTCATGAAACCCGAATGGAAGGCCATGCTGCTGGTCTTCCTGCTGCTGATCGCTCAGGTCGCCTGCGAGCTGGCGCTGCCGGGCTATACCTCTTCCCTGGTCAACATCGGCGTGCAGCAAAGCGGCATCCCCTCATCCCTGGCGGAGAAACTCTCCCGTGAGTCCATGGACAGCCTGTCCCTGCTGATGGACGATGGGGGAAAGGCCGCCGTCAGCGCGGCCTACAGCCTGGAAGGGGACGTCTACGTTCTTAAGAGGAACCTTGCCGAGCCTGAACAGGAGTCCGCGCGCAAGGCCCTGAACATGCCGATGGCCGTACTCTTCGGGCTTGGCAACATGCCCGGTTCCGACGTGCTCCTGGCCGGACTGCGCGGCGGCTTGATGAGCCGCGAGGCCATCCTTGAACGCGCAGAGAAAATGATGTCCCTGAGAGGCCAGGAGGCAGAGCAGCTTCTGGAACAGGCGGCGGTGCAGTTCGTGCGGGCGGAGTATGAGCGCCTGGGGGAGGACCTGGCGCGGATCCGCAACGCCTTCCTCTGGAACAAGGGGCTGATCATGCTGGGCATCACCCTGCTGGCCGGGCTTGCCGCGGTCATCACCAGCTTTATCTCATCCCAGGCCGGGGCGCGCATCGGAAAGAGCCTGAGGAGCCAGGTCTATTCGCGGGTGCTGTCCTTCTCCAGGGCGGAGGTGGACCGCTTCTCAACCGCCTCCCTCATCACACGGTCCACCAATGACGTCAGTCAGATCCAGGCCACCTCCGTCATGATGCTTCGGATGCTGCTCTACGCGCCCATCATGGCGGCCGGCGGCATCTGGCACGTGACCCGGGCCAATACGGGCCTGGGCTGGATCGTCGCCGTCACCGTGGCTGTGATGGTGGTCCTGGTGGTCGTCATCGCCTCGGTGGTGACGCCCAGGTTCAAGACGCTGCAGAAACTGGTGGACCGCATGAACCTGGTCGCCCGGGAAAACCTCACCGGGGTGCAGGTGGTGCGGGCCTTCTCCAGGGAGGCGGATGAGACGGCGCGCTACGGCAGGGCCAACGAGGACCTCACCCGCGTGAACCGCTTCATCAACTACGCCTTCAGCTACGTCATGCCCCTGATGATGCTGATCATCAACGGCGTGACCCTGGCGATCCTCTGGTTCGGCGCGCAGGGGATCCAGGCCGGACGGATGCAGGTGGGCGACATGATCGCCTTCATCAGCTATACCCTGCAGATCGCCTTCTCCTTCATGATGATGGCGATGGCCGGCGCGGTCATGCTGCCGCGGGCAGAGGTGGCCGCCCAGCGCGTCAACGAGGTGCTGCAGACCAAACCGGGCATCGTGGACCCGCAGGACCCGCTGCCCCTTCCGGAAGGATCCGGGGACGGCCTGCGCTTTGAGCACGTCTCCTTCCGGTATCCGGACTCGCAGGAGGAGGTGCTGCACGACCTGAACTTTGAGATCGCACCGGGAGAGACCGCCGCCGTCATCGGCGCGACCGGGTCGGGCAAGTCCAGCCTGCTCAGCCTGATCCCCCGCTTCTATGACGTCACGCAGGGCCGCATCACCATCGGCGGCGCCGACGTCCGCGCGCTTTCCCTCACCGATCTGCGCGGGATCATCGGCTTTGTCCCCCAGCACGCCGTGCTGTTCTCGGGCAGCGTTGAGAGCAACATCAAATACGCTGACGGGACCATGCCGGATGAGCGCATGGAAAAGGCGGCGGCCCTGGCCCAGGCGGAACGCTTCGTCGCCGAGCGCGGGGAGGGTTATCAAAGCGCGGTTTCCCAGGGCGGGGGCAATCTTTCCGGCGGCCAGAAACAGCGCCTGTCCATCGCGCGGGCCATTGCCGCCAACCCGCGGTTCCTGCTGTTTGACGACTCCTTCTCCGCCCTGGACTACCGTACCGATCTGCTGGTCCGGCAGGCGCTGAGGGAAAAGCTCGCCGGCACCACCGTGATCATTGTCGCCCAGCGCATCGCGACGGTCATGCAGGCGGACAGGATCCTGGTACTGGAGGAAGGCCGCCTGGCGGGCCAGGGCACCCATGAGGAGCTGATGGCCTCCTGCACCGCCTATCAGCAGATCGCCAGAAGCCAGCTCTCCGAAGCCGAACTGTCCGGGAAAGGGGGTGCCGAACATGTCTGAGAGGAACAGAACGGCGCGCCGTCAGGGACCGGGAGGACCCGGAGGACCCGGGGGCCCCGGCGGGCACGGCATGGCGGTCGAAAAGCCCAAGGATTTCAAGACCGCGGTCAAACGGCTTCTCAAGGTCCTGCGCCCCTGGCGCGTGCAGCTGATCCTCTGCGGCATTCTTTCCGCGCTCAGCGCGGCCATCGGCATCTTCGGCCCCAAGATCACCGGACAGGCGACAACCGCTATCTTTGAAGGCCTGATCGCCCGCGTGCGCGGAACGGGCGGCATCGACTTTGACAGGGTCGCGAAGGTCCTGCTCTTCCTGCTGGGGCTTTACCTGATCAGTGCGCTGTTCTCCTTCCTCATGCAGCGCCTGGTCGCCGGCGTCACCGCCGATTTCAGCAGGACGCTCCGGAGCGACATCGGGGACAAGCTTCACCGCATCCCGGTGGGTTATTATGAGAAAACCAGCGTGGGCGACGTGCTCTCCCGCATCACCAATGACGTGGACGCCGTCGCGCAGAACATCTCCAATATCTTCAACCAGGTGATATCGGGGCTGGCGACCCTGCTGGGCGTGCTGATCATGATGATCACCATCAGCCCGTTCATGGCGCTGTTGGTCGTCCTGGTCGTCCCGCTTTCCATGGCGCTGGCCATGCTGATCTTCTCCCGCTCCCAGAAGTATTTCAAGGCCCAGCAGAAGGTGCTTGGCGACATCTCCGGACAGGTGGAGGAGAGCTTTGCCGGTCATCAGGTGGTGCAGGCCTTCCGTCAGGAGGCTTCCTCTCTGGCGGAGTTTGAGAAAAAGAATGAGTCGCTTTATGAAAGCGCCTGGAAGAGCCAGTTCTTCTCCGGCCTCATGCAGCCCATCATGTCCTTTGTGAGCAACCTGGGATACCTGCTTGTCACTGTGTTCGGCGCGGCGCAGGCCGCCATGGGCCTCATCACCGTGGGCGACATCCAGGCCTTCATCCAGTACGTGCGCAATTTCATGCAGCCGCTGATGCAGTTCTCCCAGATCACGGGGGCTGTCCAGACCATGGCCGCGGCGGCGGAGCGCGTGTTCGCCTTCATTGATATTGAGGAGGAGAAGGAGCCGGAGAACGCGCCTTCCCTGCCGCCTGTGAAGGGCCGCGTGTGCTTTGAGAACGTGCGCTTCGGCTATGACCCGGAGAAGATCGTCATCCACGATTTCTCGCTGTGCGTGCTGCCGGGGCAGACCTGCGCCATCGTCGGCGAAACCGGCTCAGGCAAGACCACCCTGGTCAAGCTGCTCATGCGCTTTTATGACCCGATCGCCGGCCGCATCACGCTGGACGGCGTGGACCTGAAGTCGCTCTCCCGCAGCGAGGCGCGCAGCGCGTTCGGCATGGTCCTTCAGGACACCTGGCTATTCTCCGGCACCATCATGGACAACATCCGATACGGCCGCCCGGATGCCACGGACGGGGAGGTCAGGGAGGCCGCCAGGCTTGCCCACGCCGACCACTTCATCCTCACCCAGCCCGGCGGCTATAGCATGGAGATCAATGAGGAGGCTGACAACATCTCCTCCGGGCAGAAACAGCTGCTCACCATCGCCCGAGCCGTGCTGGCCGACCGGCCTGTCCTCATCCTGGACGAAGCCACCTCCAACGTGGATACCCTCACCGAGCACCGCATCCAACGCGCCATGGGCTTCCTGATGAAAGGCCGCACCAGTTTCGTCATCGCCCACCGCCTTTCCACCATCCGTGAGGCCGACATGATCCTGGTCATGCATGAGGGCGGCATCGCCGAGTTCGGCAGCCATGACGAGCTGATGAAGAAGGGCGGCAGGTACAAAGATCTGTACGAGAGCCAGTTTGAGAGGACGTAAGGGAGAACGGTGGGGGACGCCGTCCCCCCATGCCCCCTGGCAGGGGATTTCATCCCCTGACCCCGGAATCATATTAGGAAATTCAACGGGTCAACGCATGAGTGAGTTGTAGAGCAACAACGGACAAGGAATGTTTCACGTGGAACAACATGAAAACAGGAGCAACGGCCATGCCAGCCATACCCGACTCCCACATCCGCGCGCTGCGCGCCCTGACGGAAAGGCTTAAAGGGCAGAAAGGGCTTGTCTGGGCGCTGACCGGCAGCGCCTCCTTCGCCCTGCAGGGGATGGATATCCCCGTGAATGACATCGACGTCGCGGCGGACAGGGACAGCGCCCTGCGCATCGGCGCGCTGCTTGAGGACTGCTGCATCAAACCTGTGGAGGCCGATTCTGCCGCCAGGTACGTCCGCTCATACTACGGGCAGTTCAGGCTGGAGGGCGTGGACGTTGACCTGATGGGCGATTCACGCCGGATGGACCTGGACGGCTCCTGGACCGAACCCGCCTTCCTGCCGCCCCTGATCGAGTGGGTCAGCGTCTCCTCGCTGCGGCTTCCGGTCCTGTCCCTCGCCTTTGAGGAGCAGGCCTACCGCCTGCTGCGGCGGGATGAGCGGGCGGACGCCATCGCCGGCTTTCTGCGCGGCAAGGAGAAGGCAAAGTAAGTATCCATTAAATACTCATCCATATTTCCACACGTCACGCGGCACAGCGGGCGGGTGGTTTGTTCATTTCCCATTGCCTGGCCGATACGGACGGATTGGGTATGATAGCAGTACGTCATTTCGCACGGATCCGGATGGCCAAGGGAGGGAACGATGTACAATTTGCTGATCGGCGGCGCGGCCGGCCAGGGCGTGGACACCGTCACAGGCGTCCTGGAACGGCTGATCAAGTGCGCCGGCTGCGGCGTGTTCACCATGCGTGACCTGATGTCGCGCATCCGCGGCGGCCATAATTTTTCCCGTCTGCGCTTTGGACAGGAGGTGCCGCTGTCCCACACCGAGCACCTGGACGGCATTATTGCCCTGAACGAAGAGACCCTGACCATCCACCTGAAAGACCTGCAGGGGGAAGGCTTTGTCATCGCGGACAGCGGGGCAACGTCTGATGATCCCCGCGTCATCAGGCTGGACTCGGCCGGCATCGCGAAGTCCCTGGGCAACGCCCGCGCTTCCGGTTCCGTGGCGGTCGGCGCCGCCCTCAAACTGTTCGGCATTCCGCTGCACAGCGACCTGGCCGGGAAGATCTTCGCGCAAACGCTTCGCGAGGAGCTCGTGGACGTCAACGTCAAAGCCGCGATGGCCGGGTATGCTGCCGTGAAACAGAAGTTCCTGCCGCTGACGGGCGGCCATGCACAGGACATGCTGCTCTCGGGGGCCCAAGCGCTGTCGCTGGGCGCTCTGGCTGCCGGTCTTCAGTTCTACACCGCATATCCGATGTCCCCCTCCACTTCGATCCTGGAATTTCTGGCGCAGACCGCCAAGAAAACAGGCATCGCGGTCGAGCAGGCCGAGGATGAGATCGCGGCCATCAACATGGCCATCGGCGCATCTTTCGCCGGCGCGCGCGCGATGACGGGCACGTCGGGCGGCGGCTTTTCCCTGATGGTGGAAGCCCTGGGCCTGTCAGGCATCGCGGAGGTCCCCCTGGTGGTGGTGGACGCGCAGCGACCCGGGCCGGCGACCGGTCTGCCCACCCGGACGGAGCAGTCCGATCTCCGCTTTGTCATCTCTGCCTCACAGGGGGAATTCCCCCGCATGGTCATTGCGCTGCGAGGCCATCAGGATGCCTATGAGCAGGCTGCGCGCGCCTTTTACCTGGCGGAAAAGTACCAGATCCCCGTCATCCTGCTGACGGACCAGTTTCTGCAGGACAGCACGGCCACAATCCCGCTGCCTGATCCGTTCAATGTCAGGATCCTTGAACCCGGTGATATTCCCGAAAAGGAGGAGTACGCGCGCTACCGCTTTACGGACAGCGGCATCTCCCCGCGGATCATCCCCGGCGATCACCGCGGTTTCGCCTCCGCTGACTCGGATGAGCATGACCAGCATGGACACATCATTGAGGATGCCCGGACACGCGTCATGATGATGGACAAGCGCATGGGCAAGCTTGATCTGCTCAGGAAGGAGCTGCAGGAACCTGAACACATCGGGTCGAATGACCCTGAGGTCCTCCTGCTGGGCTGGGGCAGCATGTCCGGCCCACTCAAGGAAGCAGTCAGCCTGCTTTCCCGTGAAGAGGAAAAACGCTTTGCCGCCCTGGTTTTCGGCGACGTCTGGCCGCTTCCTCAGCAGCGGCTCATGAAACTCGCCGCAAATGCCAAAGCGCTGATCAACGTCGAGCAGAATTACACCGGTCAGCTGGGCGGCCTCATCCGCGAGCGGACCGGCCTTCAGATGAACGCAAGCATCCTCAATTACGACGGCCGCCAGCTGTCCGGCGCGCAGATCGCGGACAGGGTCAAAAGGGAGGGCTACTGATGAGTCGGCAGGCATTTCAAACCCTGGAAACAGCCTGGTGCCCGGGCTGCGGCAATTTCGGTATCCTCAGCGCGCTGAAAGACACGCTGGAAGGGCTGGACCTGGACCCGCATGACGTGCTGATCGTCGGCGGCATCGGGCAGGCGGCCAAGATGCCACAGTATTTTACGACCAATAGCTTCTGCGGGCTGCACGGCCGCGCCGTGCCCGCGGCGGTGGCCGCCAAGATCGTCAATCCCCGCCTCACCGTCATCATCAACTCCGGCGACGGCGACACCTACGGCGAGGGCGGCAACCACTTCATCCACAACATCCGGCGCAACGTGGACATCACGCACTTTGTCCATGACAACCAGCTCTATGCGCTCACCAAGGGCCAGGCTTCCCCTACTACAATGAAAGGCATGGTGACCCCCGTCCAGGTGGAAGGCAGCAGCGCCATTCCCTTCAACCCCCTGCTCATGGCGCTGGGCGCCGGAGCGGGCTTTGTGGCCAGGGGTTTTTCCGGCAAGCCGGAGCATCTGGCCGGGCTGATGAAGCGCGCCCTCAGCTACAAGGGCTATGCGCTGGTTGACATCCTGCAGAACTGCGTGTCCTTCAACAAACTCAACACCTATGCCTGGTACAGCAGCCGCATCTACGAACTGGATGAAAGCCATGATACGGGCGACCTGGCAAAGGCTATGGCGCTAGCGACCGAATTCGGCGACAGGATCCCCATCGGCGTGCTGTATGAAATGCCGCTGGAGGACTATCACAGCAAGCATGCCGCGCTCAGGGACGGGCAGGTGCTCTCAGGGCGCAGGAACGATCCGGACGCCGTCGACCGGCTGATGCGCAGTCTCGTCTAGCGGCACGGTCACCATAAACAAGACGCCTTCCGCAAGAACGGAGGCGTCTTGATTTTGTCAAAACTCAGCCATCGAACCCTGATTATCTATGACGGACCGGTTTCGTTCCCCGACGCCGCTTCCCGCAGCGCGGAAGCCATATCCGCGCAGACCTCCCCAGAGACACGGTCATATTCCTCCGGGCACGCCTTTATGCCCAGGCGGTCATAGGCGACGGCTGCCGCGCCGTAGAGAGCGACGCCCAGCGAGTGTGACGGCACATGGATGCTGGACGCGGCCTGGGCCACCGCCCGGGCTGCCGCCTGCGCCGCGGGGTCGTTCCCCCTCTCCCGCGCGGCGGCGTTCGCCCCGTTAAGGATGACGTCCTTCACATAGGGAAACTTGACCAGGCCCTTCAGCCAGTCCCGCGCGGCGGAAAGCGCATGACGCGGCCGGCCGTCCCCCGGACAGCGTTTCTCATAAATGGGCAGGAGATGTGTTTCCGCGTAAGTGATGCACCAGTCCGCGACGGTCTCCCTGCTTTGGGCTTGGATCAATTCCTTCAGCTGGAGGATGTGCGGCGAATCCAATGCGCCAAGCGTTTTCCGTGGTTGATCGGCCATTGCTGCTTTCCTCCATCTCCTTTTTCCATCCTGAATGCGCAGACCCGCAGGGCTTTGATCCGCCGGGTCAGCAACGTCCCCTGCGGGCTGCCTTCCCTCTGCCCGGTCAATGCGTTCACGCGCTTTTTCGATAATCGATCCTATTGCGCGTATCGAGTGTTTCACGTGAAACATCCCGCCTATGACCGCAAGAGAGGAAACAGTCATCCGTCAGTGAGAAGTAAGGCATCATCAACGTACTTAACAAGAAACCGTGACGATTCGGCAAGATGCGGGGATGGGCAGAAAAGGGGTTTATGATATATTTACCACAAAGATACAAATAGCGGGAGGCCCTTATGGAAACAAGAAAAACAAAAACGGCGAGGATCGGGCTTTACAGCGCCGGGCTGAAAGCATATTGGCCCCAGTTTGAGGGCCTTCGGGAAAGGCTGGAAGGCTATAACGGGTTCATTGAGAACCGGCTCGGCCTGTGGGGGGAGGTCTTCAACTTCGGCCTTGTGGATGATGAGACCAAAGCGCGGGAGGCCGGCGAGTACTTCAACGCGAACAACGTGGACATCCTGTTCGCGCACAGCGCGACCTACTTCACCAGTTCCTGCGTCCTTCCCATCCACCAGATATGCGGCGCTTTCACAGTGATGCTCAACCTTCAGCCCGGGGCGCAGATGAACTACGGCGAAACGAGCACGGGCGAATGGCTTGCCTTCTGCGTAGGCTGCCCGGTGCCGGAGGCCAGCAACGCCTTTGAGCGGGCCGGTATCCCGCTTCACTACGTCAACGGGCTGCTGGGGCTTGACGTGACGCCGATCATGTCAAAGGCGGATGAGAACACCGCGCACCGGCCGGAAGCGCAGCGCGCCTGGCTGAAGATCGAGCAATGGGCACTGGCCGCCGGCGCGGTGCGTTCACTGAAATCATCCCGCTTCGGATTCCTCGGCAACTGCTACAGCGGCATGCTGGATATGTACAGCGATTTCGCGATGCTGCAGTCACAGGCGGGGATCCATGTCGAACTGCTGGAAATGTGCGACCTTGACAGACATCTGCGCTTGGTGACGCAGGATGAAGTCGATGATAAGATCAGGGAAGTCGAGCGCTTCTTCCAGATCAGCGGCGACTCGCCCTCCGACCCCATCGCCCGCAGGCCGACAAAGGAGCAGCTGGAGTGGTCCTGCCGCGTCGCCGCGGCGCAGGATCGGCTGGTCCGCGAAAGCAAGCTGGACGCGCTGAGTTACTACTATCACGGCTCGGAAGGGAATGAATATGAGAAGCTGCAGTCCGGCTTCATCGTCGGCCATTCGCTTCTGACGGCATCGGGCGTCCCCTGCGCGGGCGAAGGGGATATCAAGACCTGCATCGCCATGAAGCTGTGCGACCTTCTTGGGAAGGGCGGCAGCTATTCCGAGATCGTCGCGATGGACTATCTGAGGGGGACAATGCTCATCGGGCATGACGGACCCTTCCATATCCTCATTTCCGACGGCAAGCCCATCCTGCGGGGCATGGGGCTCTATCACGGCAAGCACGGCAGCGGGGTCTCGGTCGAAGCGAACGTGATATCAGGGCCTGTGACGACCCTCGGGCTGACCCAGCTGCGCAACGGGAAACTCCGCCTGATCGCGAGCCAGGGAGAAGCGAAAAAATACCCGATCCTTACGATCGGGAATACCCAGACGCACATCGACTTCGGCATGGATCTGGATTCGTACATGGACGAGTGGTTCAAGGCTTCCCCCACGCATCACTGCGCCCTCTCCGTCGGCCACAATGCGGAACTCTTTGAAATGGCCGCGGAACTGATGGGCATCGAGTTCGTCCGCGTCGGGAGATGACCGGGAGGCCGGCGCGCTGAATCTACCGCCGGTACCAGTTGCTTCGGTAGACGGAGGGTGTCACGCCTTCGCGCTTCTTGAAGGTGACGATGAAGTGGCTGACGTTGTCCATGCCGACCTGGCCGGCGATCTGGCTGACGGTGTCCCCGCCGGTGCGCAGCAGTTCCTTGGCGCGGTTGATGCGCGAGGTCAGCAGAAAGTCATTGGGCGTATAGCCGGTATAGCGCTTGAACTGTTTCTGAAAGTAATACTTGTTGATCGAAAAACGCTCCGCGAGGCTGTCCAGGGTATGCTGTTCCCGATAATGGTCCAAAAGGTAAGCGCGCGCTTTCATGATGTATTCCGGCATCCCCTCAAGCTCATGCGGCGCGCTGGCGCCCAGGATGCACTGCGTCATCAGCGAGGTGATCAGGGAGGAAGCGAATACGTCGTTGGAAAAGCTGCTGTCGCCCCTCTCATACAGCTTGAGGATCTGCCGAAGAAGGGGGGCGGCTTCAAACGTGGGCGGCATCGTGACCACGCTGGAATGATTGTTCTGCTGTTCAAACAGCTTGTAATACTGCCGGCATGAGGGCCCGTGGAAATGGATCCAAAGGATGTGCCAGTGGCCGGCGCTCGGGTTGGGTCTGTAATACTGGGGCCTCATGCAATCGATCCAAAGCGCCTGACCGGGCAGAACGGCATAACACCTGCCGTCATATTCCAGGATGCCTTCGCCGCTTAAGGTGTACTTGATCAAGAAGGAGTTCAATCCCTCCCGCCTGGTGTAGTAGGCGGGGAAGGCGTAGAAATCGCCCGCTTCCTGGATATAGGGGATGTTGGCTTTGGTGAGACCGGTCGGCGTGACCGTCAGCCAAACGGAGTCTGCCGACAGGTCCAACTGATAATCGAGCTTAACCGGCATGTCGTTTCCTTTCCTGACCAAGATTGTGATATTAATTCGCAATATAGTCAGATGAAATTGGCAAACCCTTGTGATATTATACTATCCAGTTGGGCTGCTGAAAAGGACTCCGGTACAATAATCCGTGATATTGCCGCGTATAAACTGAATGGACCGGCCACCTTTCAACGGCGAAACAACGGTTTCCAGCCTTGTCAAGGCATGGAAACGGAGCCTCCCGGCTATATGAAGGAGCAACAATGTCAGAAATCCTGCTTGAGCTGAAGGGGATCACGAAGACCTTTCCCGGCGTCAAAGCGCTTGACAAGGTCCATTTCCAGCTGAGACGCGGTGAGATCCACGCGATCATGGGCGAGAACGGGGCGGGGAAGTCCACCTTTATCAAGGTCATCACAGGCGTGCACATGCCTGATGAGGGAGAGATCATTCTAAACGGCAAGAAGGTCGTGTTCAGGTCGCCTCTGGCCGCCCAGCGGGAAGGCATAGCCGCCATCTATCAGAACGTCACGAGCTATCCGGACCTGTCGGTCACGGAGAACATCTTCATCGGGCACGAGAAGGTCGAAAGAGGCATCATCCAATGGAAAAAGATGCACAAGGCGGCCGAGGAGCTGCTCAGGCCGCTCAACGTCGACTTCCAGCCCGCCGCGCTGATGGGCACGCTGTCCGTCGCCCAGCAGCAGATCGTGGAGATCGCAAAAGCCCTGTCGATGAACGCGCAGATCATCATCATGGATGAGCCGACGGCCGCGCTGACCAACAGCGAGTCGGAGGAACTGTACCGGATCACGGAGCGGCTAAGGGACGAGGGCAAGTCCATCATCATCATTTCCCACCGCCTGGAGGACATGTACTGCCTCGCCTCTCGCGTGACCGTTTTCCGCGACGCGAACTACATCGGGACGTATCAGGTCAGCGAGATCACGCCGCCGGAGCTGATCAAGGCGATGGTGGGGCGCGAGATCAACGATCTGTTCCCGAAGCCCAAGGCAAAGATCGGGAATGAAGTCTTCCGCGTGGAAAGCCTGGGCAGGACCGGATATTTCAAGGACATCAGCCTGAGCATCAAGCAGCGGGAGATCGTCGGGCTGACCGGGCTTGTCGGCTCCGGGCGCACGGAAGTGGTCCAGACGATCTTCGGCGTGGAGCCCTATGATACCGGCACCGTCTACCTGGACGGCAAGGCGGTCGAAATACATTCCCCTCAGGATGCCATGAAACTGGGCATCGGCCTGCTGACGGAGGACCGACAGAACCAGGGCCTGATCCTGGACTGGGGCATCGGGCGCAACGTCACCCTGCCGGCGCTTGCCAAATACGCGCGGGGGAAGATCACCAAAGACCCGATTGAAAACATGGCGGCGAAGGCCCTGTGCGAGCAGATGGGCGTCAAGGCGCAGTCGGTGTTTGACAAGGCTTCCTCCCTCTCGGGAGGGAATCAGCAGAAAGTGGTGGTCGCCAAAGCGCTCACCAGCGAACTGAAGCTGCTGATCATGGACGAGCCGACCAAGGGCGTCGACGTCGGCGCGAAGGCCGCGATCTATGAGGTCATCAGCGACCTGATCATGAAGGGAATGTCCATCCTGATCATCAGCTCGGAGATGCCGGAGATCCTGGGGATGTGCGACAGGATCTACGTGATGCACGACGGACGCTTGATGGGCGAGCTTGACCGTGAAGAGGCCACGCAGGAGAGAATCCTGGAACTGGCGATGCTCAAAAAAACAGCACTTGCGGTGGAAGGATAAGGGAAACAGCATGCAAATCAACCGGCGCCGCGTCAAACTGACCAGGGACCGCGTCTTCTCGTCGCGCGAACTGAGCCTGCTGGCCATCCTGATCCTGATCGTTGCGGGGATCCAGCTGCGCAACAGCACTTTCCTGTCGTCCCGCTCCATCAACGACATGCTCAAGAACTATTCGACCACCATCACGCTGGCGCTTGGGATGATGAGCGTGCTGCTCATCGGCGGGATCGACATCTCCGTCTCAGCGACCCTGGCGTTCTCCGGGATGAGCGCGTCCCTGCTGATGCGGGACGGCGTGTATTCCTCCACGCTGGTCATGTTTTTGGTCAGCACCGCGATCGGGACCTTGTGCGGCCTGCTGGTCGGCCTGGTCATCAGCCGGGGCAAGGTGCTTCCCATCATCGCCACGCTGGGTTTCGCCAACATATTCAGGGGCGCGACCTATATCATCTCCGACAGCCGCTGGGTCTCCGCGTACCAGTTTGATTCCGCCTTCAAGCGCTTCGCCCAGACCAGAACGCTGACCTTCGGGCTGATGAACAACCTGGTCTTTATCGCCCTTGTCTGTTACCTGGTGTTTTTCGTCGTCATGCGCTGGACGCGCTTCGGGCGGAGGATCTATGCGGTCGGCTCCAACCCGGAGGCCGCGAGCATCAGCGGCATCAACATCAACAGGGTCAAGCTGGCCGTCTATACCATGGCGGGGAGTTTCGCGGGCCTCATCGGCGCGATGTATACCTCCCTGTATGCGTCCGCCCAGAGTGACATGGGCATGGGGATGGAGATGGACGCGATCGCCTCCTGCGTTCTGGGCGGCGTCAGCCTCTCGGGCGGCCAGGGCGGTGTTCCGGGCGTGCTGCTGGGCGCGATGACCATGACGGTCATCTCCAAGGCGCTCCCGCTGATCGGGATATCCCAGTTCTGGCAGAAGGCGATCAAGGGGATCATCATCCTCATCGCGATCATCATCAACGTTCTGGCCCAGCGGGCGATCCACCGCAACGCCATGAGAGCGAGGGAGCGGCAGATATGACAGCACATCCTGACCGCAGCATTCTGGCTGCGAGGAACAAAAGCCTCAAGTCGGTTTTCATGCGCTGGGAGTTTCTGCTCCTGGGCCTGTTCCTTGCCATCAACATCATGAACGCGGTCATATCCCCCTATTATCTGAACGCGGGGAACCTGTTCACCGCGATCAATTCCTTCCTGGTCAAGGGCTTTATCGCGATGCCCATGGCCTATCTGCTGGTGCTGGGGGACATCGACCTGTCTGTCGGATCGACGGTAGCGCTTTCAGCCACCCTTCTGGGGGTATCATATAATGCGGGGGTTCCGATGGGTCTTGCGATCCTCATCGCGTTGCTCTGCGGCACGATGTGCGGCCTGCTCAACGGCCTGATCCTGACCCGGTTTACCGAACTGGCGCCGATGATCGTTACGCTTGGCACCATGACGCTCTACCGGGGCATTTCCGAGATGATCCTCGGCAGCCAGAGCACCGGCAGTTTCCATAACGTCAGTTGGTTCTATCAGATCTATTATGCCAGGCTCGGGCCGGTCCCCTACCTGTTCTTCTTTTTCTGCCTGCTGGCGCTTGCGTTCGGCTTTGTCCTTCACAAGACCATCTTTGGCCGCCAGCTGTTTGCCATCGGCTCCAACCGCCTCACCGCGAAGTATTCGGGGGTCCCCGTCCAGCGGCACCGCCTCATCTGCTACACGCTGATGGGATTGGTATGCGGCATGTCCGGCGTGTTCTATTCTTCCTGGATGGGCACCGTTCGCTTCGACATCGCGACCGGGTATGAACTGGAGGCCATCAGCGTGGCGGTCCTGGGCGGGATCAGCACGTCGGGCGGGAAAGGGACCTTTCCCGGGGCGATCATTTCCATCTTCATCATCGGGCTGCTTGGATACGGGCTGGGCCTGATCAACGTCAACTCGCAGACCATCCTGATGATCATCGGGCTGATCCTCATCGCGGTCGTGATGGCGCCCAACCTGAAGACCCGCAGGAAACCCGGCATAAAAACAAGCTGACTATAACACCCTGTGTGTATAGTAATAAAAAAGGAGGAACAACCCATGAGGAAACTCACCGCACTGATCCTGGCCCTTATGATGGTAGCCGGTCTTGCAGCCGTTGCGCAAGCCGCTGACCTGAGCGGTCAGACCTATGCCATCATCACAAAATCCGCGGGAAACCCCTACAACGAGCGCGAAGCCAGCGGCTTTGAAGAGGTGATCAAGGCAGCCGGAGCCAACGTCATCGTCAAGCACCCCGCCCAGATCACCGCCGAAGCCCAGATCACCCTCATCAACGAGCTGGTAGCCCAGAAAGTCACGGGCATTGCAGTGGCCGGAAACGATTTTGACGCCCTGGAAACCGCTCTGAAAGCCGCCATGGCTGCAGGGATCAAGGTCGTCTCGCTGGACTCCGCGGTCAATCCCGCCAGCCGTCTGACGCACATCAACCAGGCCGGCGTGGTCGAAGTTGCCCAAGCGCTGGTGGATGCGGCCTATGACCTGATGGGCGGCGAAGGCGAGTGGGCGATCCTGTCCGCCACCGCGACCGCTTCCAACCAGAACGCCTGGATCGCAGCGATGCAGGAACTTCTGAAGGACGAGAAATATGCCAAGCTGAACCTGGTCGAGATCGCCTACGGCGATGACATCTATCAGACTTCTGTGGATGAGACCCAGGCATTGCTGCAGAACTATCCCAACCTCAAGCTCATCAACGCCCCCACCACAGTCGGCATCGCCGCCGCTTCCAAGGTCATCACGGACAACGAGCTTCAGGGCAAGGTCATCGTGACCGGCCTGGGCCTGCCGTCTGAAATGGCTGAGTTCATGGGCCAGGGCTCCGTTGCCTGCCCCTACATGTTCCTGTGGAACCCGATCGACGTCGGCAGGACCGCCGCGTACGCGCTGCTTGAGATGGTCAACGGCGAACTGACCGGCGCCCTGGGCGAGAGCTTCACCGCTGCCAACGGCGTCACCTACATCGTCACCGAGGCCGGGGACAAGGGCACGGAAATCATCATTGGACCCCCGTTTGAATTCAACGCTGACAACATCGAGGATTGGAAGACTGTCTATTGACAGCTGACCGATTCTGACCCCTCCGGGGGCGGGCATAGCCCGCCCCCGGAATCACAGTCATGACCTTTTTATCACGACGCCATCTGTCAGGAGGGACGACATGGAGCGATTCGCCTGGAAGGCCCGGCTGCTGCCGGGAATGCTGGAGGAGTACAGGAAGCGGCATGACCTGATCTGGCCGGAGATGTCCAAAGTGCTCGATGACGCCGGCATCCGCAACTACACCATCTGGACGGACGGCGCGGAACTGTTCGGCTACTACGAGTGCGACAGCGTGGCGTATGCCGCCGGTGTCCAGGCGCAAAGCCCGGTCGTGGACAAGTGGAACGAGTACATGAAGGACGTTATGGTCATGGATTTTGATCCGGAGACAGGCACTTCCGTCCGACTGAAGCAGGTCTTCCTTCACCCGAAGGAAAGCCGGTGACCGCAGAACCTCACCCTGCCGTCATCAGCGCGGAGAACGGCGCAACAAGAAGGAGCATCCAATGGGAAACGAGCAGCTGATCCTCAGGGGATTTGAGTACGCGAAGGAAACCTACGGGGCGCTTGGCGTGGACGTGCAGAAGGCCGTCGACAAGGCGGATGCCGTTCCGCTGTCCATGCACTGCTGGCAGGGGGATGACGTCACCGGTTTTGACGGCGCGGACTCACTCTCCGGAGGCATCGCGGTGACCGGCAATTATCCTGGCAAAGCCAGGAACCTTCAGGAGCTGCAGCAGGACATCGTCAAGGCCCTTTCGCTGATCCCCGGGAAGACGAAGCTCAACCTGCACGCCTGCTACGCTGTCAAGGACGGCCGCCAGCCGGACCGGGACGCCTACGGCATCCGTGAGTTCCAGCCGTGGGTCGATTTCGCCAGGGCGCAGGATCTGGGGCTGGATTTCAACCCCACCTATTTTTCCCATCCCATGATGGACGGCAACCTCTCCCTGTCCAGCCCGGATCCCAATAAGCGCCGCTTCTGGATCGAACACGGAAAACGCTGCCGGGAGATCGGGGCGGAATTCGCCAGGCAGCTGAAACAGCCTTGCGTCATCGATTACTGGATGCCCGACGGCACCAAGGACACCTGCGTCAACACACCGGCTTTCAGGGAGCGGATGACGGCCTCCCTGGATGAGATCTTCGCGGACAGGAACGGGATGGACACGGCACCCTGCGCGCTGGAGAGCAAGCTGTTCGGCATGGGGGTGGAGAGCTTCACCGTCGTCAGCCACGAATACGCCCTGGGCTATGCGATCAGCCGGAAGATCACCGCCTGCCTGGACACCGGGCATTTCCACCCCACCGAGGCTGTCTCCGCCAAGGTCAGCGCGGTGCTGGGCTTTGTGGAGTCCATGCTGCTGCACTTGAGCCGCCCGGTGCGCTGGGACAGCGACCACGTCGTAGCGCTGGACGACGAGCTGCAGCGCATCATGGATGAGATCGTCTGGAACGGTTTCCAGGACCGGGTCTACCTCGGCATGGACTTCTTTGACGCCTCCATCAACCGCATCGCCTGCTGGGCTATCGGCATGCGCAACGCGCGCAAGGCCCTGCTGAGCGCCTTCCTGGCTCCTTCGGGGATGCTTCGGGACGCTGAGGCTGCCGGCGACAACACCGCGCGCCTGGCGAAACTGGAGGAGCGCAGGACCCTGCCGCTGGGGGCGGTGTGGGACCATTACTGCCTCACGCGCGGGATCCCCGCCGACAGCGCCTGGCTGCCCCTTGTCAAGCAGTATGAGAAGGATGAGCTGTCCAGGCGGGGCTGACAGGCTGAGAATGACGTTAAGAGAGAGACAGGTGACATGAGCGGTTTTTTTATCGACCACGGGCAGGCGCTCAGGGACTTCAGCGAGATGTCCCGGGCCGTCGGCGGCCGGGCGGACTACGTGCAGGGCGGCGGCGGGAATACCTCCGTCAAACTGGACGGCGGGCTGATGGCGATCAAGGCCTCCGGCTTCCATCTGCTGGACGTGCTGCCGGACGCGGGTTACGCGGTGCTGGACGGCGCACGGCTCAGGGAATTTTACGAAAACAGCCGGCCGTCGGATTTTCCGGACACGGAGGCCGCGGGCGCGGAGCAGGCGAAGCGGTGCACCCTTGAGATCGAAGGGCTGAAACCCCTGCGCCCCTCGGTGGAGGCGGGTTTCCATTCCCTGCTTTCGAAGTTTGTCGCCCACTCCCACAGCGTGTACGGCAACCTCGCCGCCTGCTGCAGCAAGGCGGAGGAGGTCACACGGGCGGCGCTGGAGGGCGCGCCGTACGCCTTTGCGCTCATCCCCTACGTGGATCCCGGCGCGAGGCTCACCTTCGCCATCCGGGACGCCATCGCACGGGTGAAAGCGGAGACCGGCAGGACGCCCGCGATCCTGCTGATGCAGAATCACGGGCTGATCGCTCATGCGGATACGGCGGAAGAGTGCCTCGCCCTGCATGAGGACGCCAACCGGCGGTTCATGGAGTATTTCGGTGTAGGAAATGGAGATTTCCCGCTGACGCGCGTCAGGGAGGACAACGGCGCGTACCTGTCTGACACCCCCTGGCTGCAGGAACGGCTCAGGGGCGGCGCGCACCCGGACAGCCTTTTGATTGATGAACCCCTCTACCCGGACCAGATGGTCTTTTTCCAGGGCACCCTAGGGCTGAAAGCGGTCATCGACCGCCAAAGCGGCCTGGTACGGTACGACCTGCCGCGGAAAACCGCTCAGACGCTGGAGGAGACCCTCTGCGCGGTGGTGTTCATCCGGGAGACCCTGCAGAAAAAGGGTCTGACCCCCGTGTCCATGGGCGATGCCGCCCGGGCCTTCATCGGCGGGTGGGAGAGCGAGAAGTACCGCAAGGCACTCAGTGAGGAAAAATCATGAAGACGCTGAATCTTCTGGCCTTTGACATCGGCGCCTCCAACGGCAGGGGGATCATCGGGCGCTTTGACGGAAGGACCATGCAGCTCCACAACGCGGGCTATTTCGACAACAACTTTGCTGAGAAGGACGGCCTGTGCCGCTGGGATTACGGGCGCATCCTGTGCAGCATGAAGGAAGTCTTCTCAAAAGCCAAGGCGCTGGGCTTCTCCCCCTCCTGCTTCGGCATCGACACCTGGGGGGTGGACTACGGCCTGCTGGACGGGGAAGGCCGGCTGACGGAGGACCCGCGGGCCTACCGCAGCTCATGCGACGCGGAGATGAAGGCCGCCTGGGAGAAGGTCTCCAGGCGCGAACTCTTTGACAGGACCGGCATCGCGGCGCTGAACTTCAACACCGTTTACCAGCTGTACAGGCGCGTGATGGATCAGGACCCCGCGCTGAAAAAGGCCCGCGCCCTCCTGTTCATGCCGGACCTGCTGGGATATTCCCTGACGGGGGTCAAACGCAGCGAATACACCATCGCCTCCACCTCCGGCTTGCTGGACGTCAGGACCCGGAACTGGGCCTATGACCTGATGGAGCGGCTGTCCATCCCGGCGGGCATCTTCATGCCCCTGGACATGCCGGGCACGCTGCGGGGAACGCTCCTGCCGCAGGTCGCTGAGGAACTTGGGCTTCCCCGGATCCCCTGCGCGGCGGTCGGCGGACATGACACCGCCAGCGCTGTGGCCGCGATCCCCGGTTCGGGGGATTTCGCCTTCTGCTCCTCGGGCACCTGGTCGCTGTTCGGCATGGAGACGGATTCCCCCGTGCTTTCGGACTTTGTCTTTGACAGCAATTTTAGCAACGAGGGCACCGTCCAGGGCGGGTTCCGGCCGCTGAAGAACATCATGGGCCTTTGGATCGTCCAGGAATGCCGCCGTGAATGGGCGCGGGAGACCGGGCAGACGCTGGACTGGGAAGACATCAAGGCCCAGGCCGCCCTAGCCAGGCCCTTCCAATGCGTCATCGACCCGGACTATCCGGAGTTCTACAAGGCAGGGGGAATGCCGGGGAAGATCCGTGCCTACTGCAGGAAGACCGGGCAGGCGGAACCTGAGGGCGTGGGTGAGATCGCCCGGACAGTGTACGAGTCCCTCGCGCTCAAATACCGCTGGGCGGTGGAGCGCCTGGGCGAGATGAAGGGCAAACCGATCCGGAGCCTGAACATGACCGGCGGAGGCATTCAGAACCTGCTGCTCAACCAGATGGCGGCGGACAGCACGGGGCTGCCGGTCACCACGGGCCCGGTCGAGGGCGCGGCGATGGGCAACGCGCTGCTGCAGGCGATCGCCCTGGGCGAGATCAAGGACCTGGCGCAGGCGCGCGAGGTAGTGCGCGCCTCGGTGGAAACCAGGCAGTACGAGCCGCGCCGCACCGCCCTGTGGGACGAGGCTTACCAAAAGATGCTTGAAAACATGGAGGCGCTGAAAGATGATTGACCTGACCCATTGGGAGGATATCGCCGCCCGGCATATCCAATCACGCGGCGAAAGGGTTCCCGGCAGGCTGTCCGGCAAGGCGGTGATCGTTACCGGCAGCGCGCAGGGCTTCGGCCGCGGGATCGCGGAGGAGCTGTACAGGGAAGGCGCGCAGATCCTCATCGCGGACCTGAACGAGCCGCTGGCGCGGGAGGCCGCGGAAGCGCTGGGCGGGCGCGCTGTCGCCTGCCGCGTGGACGTATCCGACGAGGAGAGCGTCGCCGGGATGGTGAAGACCTGCGTGGAGCGCTTTCACGGGCTGGACCTGCTCATTTCCAACGCCGGCGTCCTCAAGGCCGGTGGACTGGAGGAGATGGAACTGAAGGACTTCGAGTTCGTCACCCGGGTCAACTACACCGCCTTCTTCCTCTGCGCCCGCTACGCCAGCCGGATCATGAAAGCCCAGCATGAGGCCGACCCGGCATGGACCGGCGACATCATCCAGATCAACAGCAAGAGCGGCCTGGAGGGCAGCAACCGGAACTTTGCCTATGCCGGGGGCAAGTTCGGCGGCATCGGCCTGGTGCAGAGCTTCGCGATGGAGCTGGCGCCTTATGGCATCAAGGTCAACGCCGTCTGCCCCGGCAACTTCTACGACGGTCCGCTCTGGTCGGACCCGGAAAAGGGCCTGTTTGTCCAGTACCTGCAGGCCGGCAAGGTGCCCGGCGCACGGAGCGTGGAGGATGTGCGGCAGTTCTACCTCGGCAAGTCGCTCATCAAGCGCGGCTGCCTGCCCAGGGACGTCGCCGTGGCCGTGATGTACGCGGTGGAGCAGACCTATGAGACGGGTCAGGCCATCCCTGTGACCGGCGGGCAGGTCATGCTGAAATGATCAGTGAGAGCATTCTCCGCCATCTGAACGCGCAGGGGACAAGCGCCCGGCTGAACGCGCTGCGGGAGACCGCGCGAAGCGCCGATTTCCCGCCGATGGACCGCCGCTACATCAACAACCACATCCACACGAACTACTCCTTCTCGCCCTATTCGCCCTCCGCCGCGGTGTTCGCCGCGCGCATGGAGGGCCTTTGCACCGCCGGCATCGTCGATCACGATACCATCGCCGGGGCGGAGGAGTTCATTCAGGCCGGACAGATCATCGGCCTGCCGGTGACCGTCGGCATCGAGGCCCGGGTCCTCATGGCGGGGACGCCCTTTGAGCGCCTGAGGACCAACAACCCGGACCAGGAGGGCGTCAGCTATATGGTGCTTCACTCCGTGCCCCACCGCAACATTCCCGCGGTGCAGGCCTACTTCGCGCCGCTTCGGGAAGCGCGGGGGCGACGCAACCGAAAAATGCTGGAGAACGTCAACCGCCTTACCGGCCTTTGCCTGGACTATGAGCGCGATGTGCTGCCCCTGTCCATGGCGCGCGACGGCGGCAGCGTGACCGAACGCCACCTGATGCAGGCCGTTGCGAGGAAGGAAAGGCCCGGCCTCTCCCTGACGGAGGAGTTTGACCGCATCGGGCAGCTGAAGAAGGACTTCATCCCCAGGGTCTACGTGGACGCGGACGAGGAATGTCCGGGTTTTTCGGAGTATATCAGGTTCTGTGAGGAGATGG